>JAGVTM010000511.1 GCA_019136785.1 Chloroflexota bacterium
AGCCAATTGCCTGGGGCAAAAATTTGCCGCGATGGTACGGATTCGGTACAGTTAACGGCGATTGGTAAACTCTCTCCCAGGTGTCACTCTCTGGCGTCCAGCGCCAGATTTCAGCTTGCAGCGGCATATCGCTAAAATCAGGCGCGCATTCCACCTCCGGGTCGCGCGGCGGATAGCGCACCAGCAGGGGAAAATGATGGTTTAACCCCGCCTGCTCCACGCAGTAAAAGGCGCGGTTGGTAGTCGCATATAACTTACCCTGCCACCACAGCAGCGACCATGCCCAACTGTTGTGCCGGTCGCCAAAGCCATCCAGGATGACCGGCTCAAACTGCAACAGTTGCTTACTATGCGTTTCAGCCATTCGATTGATCGTGCCGTAACTATTCAGATATGCCACAGACACGCTATTTAGCGTGCCTGATTATTTCGTGATATTATTTTCGTCTAGCTCCAGACATCTTGGGTAGCATATCAGAAAGTTCGCGCCAGACAACCCCAGAGAGATTCTATAGCCATGCTGTCTTTGCTGTGGCTGGCGCTGGGCGTACATACCATACCTGCCGTCTGATTGAGTGTCCTATGGCCCGTATACTATTTGTTACCCTCCCTTTTCCTGGATGTGTCCATCCGAACCTGTCGGTAGCCCTGGCTTTGGCACGGCGCGGCCATGAGGTCGCCTTCTTCACGGGCCAGGCCATGTGCCCGCGTATTACTGGGGCGGGCGTTCTCTGCTTCCCTTACCCTGACCAACTGGAAGCCTTATACCGCCGCCTGGTCGCTTCCCCCACCGATGGCGTCGGCGCCAACTGGTCGCAGCGCCGGCAGCTGCGCGCCAGCCTGCGCGCTTTTTTCTCCGATGTCGTCCCCCTGCAACACCAGGGGTTGGAAGACGCGCTGCGCCAATGGCCCGCTGATTTAATCGTTTGCGATCCCGCCATCTGGACGCCCTTCCTCATTTTGACCCACACCCGCCAGATACCGGTCGTCATCCTGTCCTATCTCCTGGGCAACAGCCTGGCTGGCCCCCATGCCGTGCAGATGGGTTTGGGCTTAACCCCTCCGCGCAACTGGTGGCAGCGCGTCTATAATCGCCTGGCGGTGCAGCTTATGGAATGGTACATGACCGAAGTGCGCCGCCCGGCCAATGAGTTCCGGCAGCAGTTTGGTCTGCCGGCAGTTAAGGGCCCCATCATCCAGCTAGGCGAGAAACTCCCCCTCTTTATGATCGCTAGCTGTCCCGAATTGGATTTTGGCCGGCAGGATTTGCCGGGCCACACCCAATACGTTGGTCCCTTAATGTGGTATCCGCCGCAGTCTCCTGCTGCCTGGCTGGCTGAGCTTCCCCACGACTTGCCCTGGGTGCACGCCACTGAAGGCACCATTCATTACCACGAATCCGTTGTACTCAAGGCGACTGCCGAAGCCCTGGCTGAACAACCGGCGACCGTGATCCTGTCTACCGGTGGTAACCGCGAACCAGAGGCGGCCGGGCTGACCGGTCTGGCGGCTAACGTCAAAGTGGTGCGCTGGATCAACCACGATGAACTATTACCTGAGATTGACCTGCTGGTATGTACGGGCGGCTCTGGCGTCATGCTGGCTGCCCTGTATCATGGCGTGCCCATCCTGGCGGTTCCCACCGAGTGGGATCATGCGGACAACACCGAACGCATGGCGTATACAGGCGCCGGCATTTCCCTGTCGCCCAAACAATGCCAGCCGCCGCGGCTGCGGGAACTAATCTTCGAGCTGCTGGCTGACCCCAGCTACCGCGAAAACGCCCGCCGCATCAGCCAAAGTCTGCGACAAATGGGCGGTCCCGACCGCGCCGCCGCCCTGATTGAAAGCGTGCTCTAGTTCAGGCGATGAAAACATAATCACAGATTGCACAGATTAGGCAGATTTATTTCATGGCTCGTCAGGGAGCAACAACTTCTGACCACTGACCACTGACCACTGCTCACTCACCACTCACCACTCGCCACTGACCACTGTTCTTGAAGGAGTCTTTGTTATGCAGAAAAACACGCCACTAATTAGTCTGGAAGATGCCTTACAGTTGAGCCGCCAGGACAACATCCATTATCACCGTGAACACTGCAACCCCCGCCTGGCAAACCTGCTGGAAATTGTGGAAGCGGACAGCCCCTTTGTGCGCGCTGCCGGCAACTACTTCTGGGATGCCGAGGGTATTCAATACATAGACTTCATGAGCGGCTTTGGCGCCGCCAGCCTGGGGCATAATCCCCCCGCCCTGTTAGCGGCGCTGGAAAGGGTAGCCGATATGCCCAACCTGGTAGAAGGGCTGGCGCTGCTGGTGGGGGCGCTGTCGCACAATCTGGCGCAGTTAGCCCCCGGCGCGCTCAAACGCGCCTATTTTGCCAACTCTGGCGCGGAAGTGGTAGACGCCTCCATCAAAGTCTCTCGCGCCGCCACCGGGCGGGTGAAAATCATCACCTGCCAGGGCAGTTTCCATGGCCGCACCGTGGGCGCGCTTTCCCTGATGGACAACAAGAATTTCCACGATCCGTTCACGCCGCTGCTGGAGGACGTAGTCTTTGTGCCTTTTGGCGATGTGACCGCCCTGGAAAAGGCGCTGCGGCGCAGCAAAGCCGCCGGCTTTATCCTGGAACCTGTGCAAGGCGAAGGCGGCTTTGTGCCCGCCCCGCCTGGATACCTCAGCGTGGCTCGCGAGCTATGCACGCGCTACGGCACGCTGCTGATAGCGGACGAGATTCAATGCGGCTTGTGCCGCACGGGCGACTTCTTCGCCGTCAACGCCGAAAACGTCGTCCCAGACATCTTACTCCTGGGCAAAACGTTGGGCGGCGGCGTCATGCCCCTCAGCGCCTTGCTGACCACCGATGACATTTACTTTGCCGGCAAAGCCGACACGCCTCGCTCGCCGCTGCACACGCCCACTTATGGCGGCAATACGCGCGCCTGCGCCGTAGGGCTGGCGGTGCTGGCGGAACTGACCATAACGGATATGGCGCGGCAGGTGCGGGAGTCGGGTGCGTATCTGATGCAGCGGCTGCAGGCGCTGCAAGCAGAGCAGCCGTTAATTGCCGATGTGCGCGGGCGGGGCTTAATGATTGGCGTGGAATTTGCCCCGGCCACGCGCGGCTTGGGTACGCTGGTGACGGCGGGGGTGGCTAACCGGTTGTCACGGGAGTATCTTGCCGGCATTGTCATCAAAGAACTCCTCAGCCGCCACCACATCATGACCGCCTACACCCTCAACAACGTCAACACCCTGCGCGTCCAGCCCCCCTTTACCGTCACCCCAGAGGAGATGGATCATTTCGTGGACAGCCTGGGGCAAACCCTGGCCGACCTGGGCAGCTTCACCAAAGCCGCCGTCAAATCCCTGCCCGACATGATGCGCCTGCGCCGTGCCTAGTCGTAGATACAGCCGGTCAAAAACATTTCATTTTCAGCCCCTTCGACAAGCTCAGAGCTTGCCCTGAACCTGTTGAAGGGGCAGGCTCTTTGGCGAGAAATCCCGCTCAAATTGCCAGTTAAGATGCCAGGACTCGCTTCTTTTTCGTAACTATACAGGTGCAAGGCACTGGCCACAGGAGTTCCAACAGGTCAAAACCGCTCGGCCAGTGCCTTGCACCACCTGAAGCTGAATAGTTGCTCTTTTTCTTCGCGATCTTTGCGTCTTTGGGGTGAAATCCCCCAGAAGCTTTACGGTGAGAATTTTTCCGCGAAATCTGCGCAGTCCTGATACAATTTTTATTGGACAAGGTATTCAATGCCGTCATCCCCTCCCACCAGACTGACCTTTCAACCCGCCGCGCCGCCCGGCTTTGGCGACCAGTACAACAGTTGGGCCTGGTCTATGCTCTGGTGGCAGGGCGCGCTCTACGTGGGTACGCACCGCGCCTGGTACTGCGCCCAACGCGCCGCCCACACCTCCGCCCTGCCTGGCTTCGTCAAGAAGACCATTGGTCGCTATGTGATTCCCCCGCCCGATCCTGCCGCCAACTGCCCCGACTCCGTTTTTGACATTCCTCTGCAAGCGGAAATCTGGCGCTGGACGCCCGACGGTAACTGGCAGCGCGTCCACCAATCGCCGCAGGATGTACCCATTCCGCGCCAGCCAGGGCGATTTGTGGCTCGTGAAGTAGGCTATCGCTACATGACCGCCTTCACCGAACCGGATGGTGTGGAAGCCATGTACGTGTCCGGCGTCAACGCCCGCTACCTCTACCGCGATTTGCCCGCGCCTTGTTTACTACGCACGGTGGACGGTCGCCATTTCGCGCCTGTGCCCCATGATCCGGGCACATTCATGGGCGACCTGGACAGCTACACGTTCCGCTCTATTTTTGACTACAAAGGGCGGCTGTTCGTCCTCACCGGGCACATGCACGGCTCTGGCGTGTTGCTGGAGTCGGCTAATCCGGCTGCCGGCAACGACGCCTTCCGCCAGGTCAGCCCGCCCGGCATGAAAATCTTCGAGATGGTTCCCTACAATGGGCATCTTTATCTGGGCGTGCACGCCGAAGACGGTTACGCCATTCTGCGCACCGATGCCGGCGGCGACCCGTACACCTTTGTGCCTGTGGTCGCCCAGGGCGGCTACTTGCCAGACAAGCCCAGCCTGCGCCCGATCAGTATGCACGTGTTTAATGGGTGTTTATATGCCGGCATGGATCGCCCCCAAACCGAGATCATCCGCATCAACCCCGACGACTCCTGGGAACTCGTCATCGGCGCGCCCCGCCTGACCCCCACAGGTTGGAAACGCCCCCTCAGCGGCATAGACGCCGGCTTTAACACCTGGCTCAACGGCCACATCTGGCGTATGCAGTCCCACCAGGGACGCCTCTACGTGGGCACCATGAACATGAGCGTGGCTCTGCGCAAATCCCCGCGCATCCACCCCGCCAACTTCGGCTTTGACCTGTACGAAACCGGCGACGGCTGGCACTTTTCCCCCATCACCACCAACGGCTTTGGACACGACCTGGACTACGGCGTGCGCGCCCTGGCCAGCACCCCGCATGGCTTGTTTGTCGGTTCCGCCAACAACTGGCAGGCTTGCCACATCTGGCGCGGCGTGCCTGAATCCAACCTGACTGCTTCCCTCCCTGCCGGCAGTGCGGACGAGCCGCCTCCGCGCCAGTTAGCGGTCTTTCCGGCGCCCCCCCCGCAACGATTAACTGCTGAAGTCGTTGATGACCGCGTGCTCCTTTCCTGGGAACCGCCAGCGGATTCGGCTGTCGCCCGCTATCACGTCTGGCGCGCCCTGGTGCGCGATGAGCGTCATTTCTTTGAAGGGCGGCCCTGGTTCCGCCAGGCCACGCGCGTGCTGCGCCTGGTGCGTCGCCTGCTGCCCTTGCTGCGCCGCTTGCGCCCCCTGGCGCGCGAGGTGTATCTGCCCCCACTGCCGCAAAAGGTCTGGATGTTCCAACCTTACGAACGCCTGGGAATGACCTCCGAGACCCATTTCCAGGACATGCCGGGCCAGGGAAACCGGTATATCTACTTTGTGCAAACGGAAACAGGACAGGGGGCATATTCAGCGGCTTCCAACATAACCACTGTGCCCCTGTTGTCGCCGCCCACCACCTTTGCTGCGGCGCTGGCTTGGGGACAGCGACGCAGCGTGTCGCCCGCTTTATCAGGGGAACTGGCAGCGGTGGAGGAGAAGTGCCGGCATTCCGCCTGGGAAGCGGCCCTCCACGACCTGATCGCCATCCAACAAAAGCCCACCAGCCTGTCTACGCCCCAACTGGAAACCGATTGGAATGTTCAGTTAAACCAACTGGCGCGCCGTATCCATTTGTGCCGCCTCGGTTTGCTGCCATTCGCCTTCCTCTTTGAATCTGGAGAAACGACATGATCAAAGCCTTCCGTCTGGTACTGTTTTTCGGGCTGTTAGCCCTGCTCCTATCGTCGCCGCGTACCCGCTTTGGTTTGGCGGCAGCGCCCGTTCTGACAGTAACGCCCAGCCTCCCATCGGGCCAATACATAGGCACGCCCATCACCTGGACGGTGGAAACGGACGAAACGGATCCCGTTGACTTCTCCTTTGCCATCATTCCCCCTGACAGCCCGCGGCGGCTGGTGTTTGACTTTACCACCCGCCAGACCTTTGACTGGACCACTATTGAAGACGGCTCCTATACCATCGTCGTCACCATGTGCAATCTGGTCACAGGCGACACGCAGACCGACTCATCCGTGTTTGAATTTTCGCCGCGCGCCGCGCTGACGCCCGTTGTCTCCGCCACCAATAACGCCCTGATTGCCCTGTACAGCGCCCCCAGCTGCGCTGCCGGGCAGAAGATGCGCCTCATTTTCCGCGCCGCCGCTGGCGGCCCGCCCACTATTATCCCGCCTCGTCCCTGCCGCCCAGGCTACAGCATGAACTTTTACGTCGCCGGGCTGCGCGCCCAGACCACCTATTACCTGCTTCACCAGCTTTTTGACGCCAACGGCAGCTACCTGGGCAGCGGGCCTTTGCGCGCTTTTACCAGCGGTGTGGTGCCCCTACCGACTCCGGGCGTCGTCGTGCTCAACCCGCCTGACGCGGCGACCAGTTCTGAGACCATTCTGTACCATTCGCCGGCGCTGGTAGGGCCCAACTGGCCCGGCAACGTCCCCTTTGCCACCGATTTGCAGGGGAACGTGATCTGGTATCATCAAAAACCGATTCCCAACTGGATAACCTTATACCGCCCCACGCCGTCCGGCACGCTGCTGACCAACGTGGGGGATGGCGTCATCCGCAGCGTCTATCTGACAGAGTATGACGTTGCCGGCACAGTCGTCCGCGAAACCAACGTCCACAGCGTCAACCTCAAGCTGGCTGAACTGGGCTACCCGCCCATGGGCTTTTTCCACCACGACGCCCGCCGCCTGCCCAATGGCTACACCGCTGCTCTGGCTACCAACGAACGACTGCTGGAGGACGTGCAGGGCCCTGGTCTGGTAGACATTCTGGGCGACTACGTGCTTGTCTTTGACCAGCAAATGAACCTGGTTTGGGTGTGGGACGCCTTTGAACATCTGGACGTGGGCCGCAAGGCGGTATTGGACGAAAAGTGCCTGCAAGAGGACGATTGGTGCGTGCCCCTCTATCTGGCGGACGAAGCCAACGACTGGCTGCACACCAACACCCTGGAGTATACCCCTGACGAT
>JAGVTM010000278.1 GCA_019136785.1 Chloroflexota bacterium
GTAGTGCAGCGCGGGCAAGAGCATTGTTCGCCCGCGGGCAGCGGCGTCTTCCAGGTAGGGGCGCAGTTCGCTCAGGTCAGGCTCAGGATGGGACATAACGCCTCCAATCGGCGAGAGTGGATAAAACGCATGGGTCAAGTGTGTGTTGATCAAGCCTGTCGGGATGAAAAGGCGCTTTGCCGGCAGCCCGCACAACTGCCCGGCGCGCCCAATCATGCCCGATAGATGGATACATCCGTTATTATACCTCAAATACGGGGAAGACATGCCCCGGAAATTTGCCGTTGCCGCGCCGCCGAAGGCGGCGATGGCTCGTCGAAGGCAATACAGGGCTTCGACAGGCTCAGCCTCCGGCAAGGGCTTGGGCAGGTTCAACCGACGAGAGGGTTAGCCGTTATATCGAAAGCCCCAAGCGAGTTGGGCGGAACTTGCTTTTGGGGACGGATGCCGGCACAATTCAGGTTGAGGGTCTTGCCGGCATAGGCAAGGCAAATGGTCATGCCACGAACGACGCACATCATCCAGCGGCGGCTGCGCCGCCAGCAAAATCGGGGCGGCGGCAAACGCCTGGCGCTGCGGCTGCTGGTCTTGCTGCTTGTTTTGGGAACGGGCAGCGTTTTGCTGCTGGCTTTCACCAGCGTGGGGACTGTTGCCGCCGTTTACGCTTACTTCACCCAGGACCTGCCCAACTTCACCGAAATCGAAAGCCTGGGGCAGGACACGGAAACGTTTGAAACCAGCAAAATTTACGCCTGGGGGGATGATCCCGATGGGGATGGCAGTCGCGATCTGGCGCTGATTCACGAAATCATTGATCCGCGCGGCGGCGACCGTCAATGGCTGCGGTATGAGCAAATGCCGGCAGCCATCATTGACGCCACTGTAGCCATTGAAGATAGAACGTTCTGGACCAATCGCGGCTTTGATTTGCAGGGCATCGGGCGCGCCTTCTACGAATACGTCCTGCTGGGCGGCAGCATTCAGGGCGGTTCCTCCATCACCCAACAACTGGTCAAGAACAACCTGATCGAGCCTGAACGGCGCCTCGTCGGCAGCCGCGTCACCTTTGACGACTATCGCCGCAAAGTGGAGGAACTGCTGCTGGCGCAGGAAATCTCCCGCGTTTACACCAAAGAGCAAATCCTGGAATGGTATCTCAACACCAACTTCTACGGCAATCTGGCTTACGGTATTGAAGCTGCCGCCCGCGTTTACTTCAACAAGCCTGCCGTGCAGTTGAGCGTCGCCGAAGCCGCTATGCTGGCGGCTATCCCCCAATCCCCTGCCCTCAACCCCATTGACAACCCCACCGAAGCCAAAACCAGGCAAGAACTGGTGCTGGACGCCATGTTCCGCGACGGCTACCTGACGCGCGAAGATCTGGTTACCGCCAAATACACCCCCATCCAACCCCAATCCAGCGTGGCGGATCGTTTCGACATTATCGCCCCCCACTTCGCCCTGTACGTGCGCAAAGAACTGGAGCAGCGCTTTGGACCCGAGATGGTGCTGCGCGGCGGGCTGCGCGTCTACACATCGCTGGATCTGACTATGCAGCAGCAGGCGGAATGCCTCATGCGGGCGCAGGTGGCGCGGCTGTCGGGCCAGATTGGCGGCGAACTACCCGTAGACGAGCGCGCCGCCTGCGCCGCTCTCGAATATCTGCTGCCCCTGCCCAACGCCGACGTTGGCGTGGATCACCAGGTCAACAACGCTGCCCTGGTTTCCCTCGACCCCACTACAGGTGAGATAAAAGCCCTGGTGGGCAGCCTCGATTATTGGGATGAGAGTATTGACGGCTCCTTCAACGTCGCCGTAGACGGGCTGCGCCAGCCCGGTTCCTCCTTTAAGCCGTTCACTTACCTGACTGCCCTGAGCCAGGGGTATACGCCCGCTACGATGGTGCTGGACGTGGAAACCGATTTCGGCACGGAATACAACGGCATCGCCTACGTACCCCAAAATTACGACCGCCAGTTCCACGGCCCCCTGACCTTGCGCCGCGCCCTGGGCAACAGCTACAACGTGCCGGCCGTCCAGGTAATGAGTTGGGTCGGCGTGGACAACGTCATTCGCACTGCCCACAGCCTGGGGATTACCAGCCTGGAGGAAGGAGCCAATCGCTATGGCTTGTCGCTGACATTGGGCGGCGGCGAAGTCAGATTGCTGGATATGGTTTATGCCTTTTCCGTCATAGACAACATGGGCGTCATGGTGGGGCAGCCTGTGCCTGAGTCGCAGCAGCGGCTGGGCTACCGCAGTCTGAATCCCGTAGCCATTTTGCGCGTCGAAGATCGGAACGGCAATCTGCTTTACGAATACAACCAGCCGCAGCGGCGCGAAATCTTGACGCCGCAGTTGGCTTTCTTGATGAATGACATCCTGTCGGACAACAGCGCCCGCTGCGCCGGTTTTGGCTGCCCCAGCACCCTGGAACTGCCCGGCAGCCGCCCGGCGGCGGTCAAAACGGGCACAACCAACGATTACCGCGATGCCTGGGCCATTGGCTACACGCCGCAGTTGGTCACGGGCGTATGGGTGGGCAACACAGATAACACGCCCATGGAAGATGTGCCCGGCTCCAAAGGCGCCGCCCCCATCTGGCGCGCCTTTATGGGGTGGACGCTGGCTGAGCGGCCCGTTCAGGGGTGGAGCCGCCCGGCGGGTATCGTGGAACGATCCGTTTGTACGCCATCAGGCTTGCTGCCCACGTCCTTCTGCCCGCAAATACGCGAATACTTCATCGAAGGCACCGAGCCGGCTTTGTACGACAGCATGTTCCAGGAGTTTCGCATCAACCGCGAAACAGGGCGACTGGCTACCATTTCCACCCCGCCGGAACTGGTGGAAACGCGCATCTACCAGATTTTCCCCGAACGGGCGGCGGATTGGGTGCGGGAAAATGAGATTGAACAACCGCCAATGGAGTATGATACGTTGACGGAGGCGGCGACCGGCGCCAATGTGGCCATTCTTTCGCCGTTGCCTTTCCAGTTCGTTAAAGAGCGCGTGGAAATTCTAGGAAATGCGCGCAGCGACAACTTTGCCTATTACCGTCTGGCGGTCTTTCAGGGATTGTCGCCCGTGGATATCACGCCCCTGGTGGACAATGTAACGGAAGCCAGAGAAAACGCGCCTTTGGGCGAATGGGATGTGTCTAACCTCAATGGTCTATATACCATTTTGCTCACGGTGGTGCGGCAAGATGGTTCTTTTGAGGAAGCCAGCGTGCAAGTGACCATTGACAATACGCCGCCGCTGGCGGAAATCCTCTTCCCATTACCCAATCAGACGATTTTCACGGATGAGGAGTGGGTGATTGTGCAGGCGCAGGTCACCGACGACATCTCCGTGGCGCGGGTGGAGTTTTACATTGACGGCGCGGGCGTGCCATTCGCCATCAGCACCGTCCCCCCTTACACGGAAAAGTGGACCATACCTGGGCCGGGCTGTCACAGCTTCCGCGTGGTGGGGGTGGATGCTGCCGGCAACGAAGCCTCCAGCCAGCCTATATCCGTTTGCCTGATTTCCCGTTAACGTCTTTTCAAACGAAATGTAAGCATTCACTCCCTCGCAGGTTGAGCCTGTCGAAACCTTGCCCCCTTCGATAAGCTCAGGGGCGGGGGGAATAATTACAGCGAACCTGTGCGGTCTTTCGGTTCTTTACATCGGCTGCAATGGTTATGGTGTGACCAGCCCTTTCTTATGCGCCGGCAACCATGCGCACAAAATAGGCGTGAAAACGGGGATCGCCGGTCAGTTCAGGGTGGAAAGAGGTCGCCAGCCAATGCCCTTGCTGCGCCGCCACCGCCGTGCCATCCGCCAGGCGGGCTAACACGGCGACGCCGTCGCGGGCTTCGACCAGGCGGGGGGCGCGAATAAAGACGGCGGGGTACGGCTCTGGCTGGCTGCCGTTGGCGGACAATGCCGGCACGTCCAGATCCACTTCAAAACTATCTACCTGTCGCCCAAAAGCGTTCCGCTCTACCACGATGTCCATCACGCCCAACAGCGGCTGATCGCGCCCGATCTGCCGCGCCAGGAAAATCATGCCTGCGCATGTGCCCCATACGGGCTTTTGCTGGGCGAACTGGCGCAGCGGTTCTATTAAGCCAAACGTCGTCGCCAGCTTGCCAATGGTGGTGCTTTCGCCGCCGGGGATAATCAAACCGTCCAGACCCTCCAGGTCTGCCGGCAGCCGCACCTCCACCGCCGCCACGCCCAACCGTTGCAGCATCTGCACATGCTCCTGAAACGCCCCTTGCAACGCCAGCACGCCAATGCGCATGATCATATCTCCTCTAAAAAGTAGGGCGATTTTCCAAAATCGCCCCCTTTCATCCATCCTTACCAGCCGCGTGTAGCCAACTGCTCCGATGCCGGCAGGCTACTGACGCTAATCCCCACCATTGGCTCGCCCAGATTCTCGCTGACCTTCGCCAGGATTTCCGGGTTGTTGTAATGCGTCGTCGCTTCCACGATGGCTTTAGCCCGCCGCGCCGGGTCGCCGCTCTTGAAAATGCCTGAGCCCACAAAAACGCCGTCCACGCCAATCTGCATCATCAAAGCCGCGTCCGCCGGGGTGGCAATGCCGCCCGCAGCGAAATTGACCACAGGCAGTCGTCCCAGCGCTTTCGTCTCCAGCACCAGTTCAAAGGGCGCGCCGATTTCTTTGGCGTAGGACATCAACTCCTCGTCCGGCATCTGCTGCACCCGCCGGATTTCGCCCAACACTGAACGCGCGTGACGCACCGCTTCTACCACGTCGCCAGTGCCCGCTTCGCCTTTGGTGCGGATCATGGCTGCGCCTTCGCCAATGCGTCGCAGCGCTTCGCCCAGGTTGCGGCAGCCGCATACAAACGGCACTTTGAAGGCGTGCTTGTACACGTGATGCGCTTCGTCGGCAGGAGTCAGGACTTCGCTCTCGTCAATGTAATCCACGCCAATGGCCTGTAAAATCTGGGCTTCCACAAAATGCCCAATGCGGCACTTGGCCATGACGGGGATGCTCACCGCCGCCATGATTTCCCGAATCAGGCCTGGGTCTGACATGCGCGCCACGCCGCCTTGTACGCGAATATCTGCCGGCACGCGCTCCAGCGCCATCACCGCGCACGCGCCTGCTTCTTCGGCAATAATCGCCTGCTGCGGCGTCACCACATCCATGATCACGCCTCCCTTGAGCATCTGCGCCAATCCCCGCTTCACCTTCACGCTGCCCAATTCGCGCTGTCCATTTTCCTTATGCCCGTTGTCCATTTTCTTACCTCCAAAATATGCTCTTATTTTCATGCCCTGGCTGACGCCCAACCAGCGCCCAAAACTTGTCTACCTGCTATTTTATTGGCTGGCGCAGGCTGATTCAACTATATTGGCTTTATTAGATAAGTCTTTATTGCTTGTTTTGTAGAGCCAACTTGCCGGCAGCGCAGAAGTCTGATCTTGACAAGATTAAACATACATGCTAGTATGTATGTATGAAACGCACGCAGGCTGAAGCTGCCCAAACCCGCCAGGAACTCCTTGATGCCGCTCTTTCTGTCTTTAGCGCCAGCGGTTACGCCGCGGCGCGCTTGGAAACCATTGCCGCCCAGGCAGACGCCACCCGCGGCGCCATTTACCACCACTTTGGCAGCAAACTGGGTCTCTATCAGGCGCTGCTGGATCAGGCTGACGATCAGCGTATCGCCCTCATTCAAGAAGCCATAGACGAAGGCGGCGCCGCTGCCGCTATCCTGCGGTGCATTTTGCAGCAAACGCTGGAACTGCTCGCCGCCGACTCCCGCTTTCGCCAGATTACGGCGCTGCGGCTGCTGTCGCGGGACGACGCGCCCGAACTGGCGGCGCTAGCGGCGGCGCAGCGGCAGCAAACGGCGCAAGTCGTTGTGGAATTTGCCGCCTTCTTGCAGCAAGCAGGCATGAACCAGAACGCCCTGCCCGCCCCCACCCTGGCGCGCGCTTTCCTGGCATACCAGGATGGCTTAGCTCACTTCTGGCTGCGCAACGCCGATCAGTTCTGCCTGCGCGATGAAGCGGCGGGACTGACCGATGTCTTCTGGCATGGCCTGTCCCATTTTTTCTCCTCCCCTCCTGAGGAGAACGCGCCAGGTTAGATGAAATCAGGATTTCGCAGATGACTTAAGGGACAGCGCCCCTCTGACCGCTGTCCACTCACCACTTTTCAGGAGAAAAACCCATGACTGACCGTATTATGACCCTACACCCGGATGGCAAACAAGGCGTGAATATCGAAGTTCTTAAATACGAAGAGATTAAGCAAGCCATTCTGGCCAGCCTGGGGCACAGAGAGGTGTTGTTTCGGGATTTGCCGGCAGCCGTCTCCGCCCACCTCACCGCCCCTTTTGATGGCTCCATCGGCTGGTACACCACCACCGTCAAACTCGACCTGGAAGCCCGCGGCCTCATTGAGCGCGTCCCCGGCCAATCGCGCCAAAAGCTGCGCCTGGCGCGCTAAAGCGAAAACTCTGTGCTCAGCGGAACGCCAACAATATCGCAAAATACTCTTTTGCGTCCCGCAACTGCCTGAGCAGCGCCCAAGGAATGGGCGGGTTGCCAACCCGCCCTACGATACGCTATTTTCGAAGGAGACTTCTATGTCGCTTATTGATGTCAGCCACACGGTGGAACACGGGCTGGTTACTTATAAAGGGCTGCCCGCGCCTGTCATTTGCGATTACCTCAGCCGCGAAACGTCGCGTCAGATTTATGCCGGCGGCACAGAGTTTCACATTGGGCGCATTGACATGGTGGCAAATACAGGCACTTACGTGGACTCCCCTTTCCACCGCTACGCCGATGGCAAGGATTTAGCCGAATTGCCGCTGGCGTCGCTGGCTAACCTGCCAGGGGTGACAGTCCGGGTAGAGCCCAACCAGGGGCGAGCCATTGGGGCGGCGCTGTTTCAGGGGTTAGACATTCAGGGCAAAGCCGTGTTGATTGACACGGGCTGGTCGCGCCATTGGAAAACGGAGCAATATTTTGAGGGGCACCCCTTTCTCACACAGGAGGCGGCGGCTTATTTACAGGCGGCAGGCGCGGCGCTGGTGGGCATTGACTCGCTGAACATTGACGATACCGCCGACCTGACCCGCCCCGTTCACTCCATCCTGCTGGCGCACGACATCCCCATCGCC
>JAGVTM010000175.1 GCA_019136785.1 Chloroflexota bacterium
CAGCCGCTCCATGTCAATTTCGGCGATAGCCCGCAGCAGGCGGGCGCGCCAGTTGTTTTGGGCAGAGCCGCGCGGCGCCAGCTTCAACGCCTCTTGATACGTCTCGCGGGCTTTGTCTACCTGAGCCAACTGGTAGTAGGAGTTGCCCATTGCCATGTAATGCTCGAGCGAGCGGTCAATCTGTCCGTGTCGCTTGAGCATCTCAATCAAGCGGGCGCGAATGGGCACATCCAGGGGGTTGATGTCCACGACGCGCTCATAGGCATTGAGCGCGCCGTTGACGTCGCCGCGCGCGCGGAACGTGTCGCCAATGGTCATGAATTTGGTGGAAGCGGCTTCCCGCCGGTCTTGTCGCGCCAACATCTCGCCTAACTGCCAGTGTGCCGGCAAATAATAAGGCGACAACTGGATGGCCCGGTAACTTTCTTCGATGGCTGTGGTATACATGCCGCGGCGCGCATACTCCTGGCTTAAGTACAGCGATTCCAGCACCTGCTCGGAGCCGGCAGTCAAGATGTCGCCCAGGATCATGGTACGGTCGCCATAGGAAAGGGCGTCCAGCCGCGCCCGCGCCTCTTTGACCTTGTCTTCCCATCCTTTGTGGCTGAGGAACTCCACCAGGGCGTTGGCAAAAGCGGTAGCCTGTTCCGGTTCCCCTTTGGTGAGCAAACTGTCCGACAGATTCTCATACAGTTCAATCAGGCGATCCGCCTGCTCGTGCTGCACTGTGCCCAGGTCTACTATTTTCAGCACGGTGATGAAATGCTCCAGGGCTTTGTCAATGCGCCCACGGGCGCGATGGCACTCGCCCAAAGAGAAGTGGCTGGCAATGCGATATTCGCGGTCTTGCACAGAGATCTCAAACTGGCGAATAGCATCTTCAAAACGGAGCTTGTCTTGATAGAGCAGCCCCAGGTTGAAATGCACGGCGCTGCTGCTCAAGCCCCGCTCTACAGCCTGTTCATAGTTGCTGATGGCTTCGTTGACCAGGCCGCGCGTCTGGTAGTCTAATGCCTGGCTCAGCAGCGCGTCCCGCTCCAGCCGGCTGATGCCCAGGGCTGTGCCCCAACTGGCGGCGGGTTCCTCTTCTTCAAACAGTTCTTCCGCCAATTGCTCCATAGCCATGCGGCGGGCTTCCTGTACAGGCGTGGCGATTTCCTCAATGCCCGGTGGGGGTTGTTCCTGGCTGTCGAAGACAGATTTGCCGCTGCTTACGGCGGCGGTTTCAGTCTCCAGGAAGATTGTCTCGCCCTGTTTGAGCATCTCAATAGCTGTGAGGACGTCGGCGTGGCGGGGGTCCAGTTTCAGGGCCGCCTGGCAGGTTTGCAGCGCCCTGGCAGCGTCTCCCTGCATTTGCAGCACGCGGGCAATAGCCAGGTATTCCCGAATGGCTGCCCGCACGTTACCCTGTCGCTGGTATACGGTCGCCAGTCGTTGGTGACCGCCCAGCAGGTTAGGGTCTAGCTGCACCGCTTTGTGCCAGTTTTCCATAGCTTCGTCCAGCAGCCGCTGCCGCAGCAAAATTTCGCCAACGGTCATGTACGTCTGGCCCGCCTCGCGGAACTGGTTCAACCGCTCTTGCATCTCGGCTACCTGCCGCAAATAAATAATGTCGCCTTGCGAATAGCGGGCAGCCAGCTTGTAACTTTCCAGGGCGCGCGGCAATTGGCCCATCTCAAAGCAAGCCATGCCTAAGCCGGCGTAGGGGGCCGGCTCCATGGGAAACTCGGCGATAGCCGCCTCAAATTCGCGGGCGGCGTCTTGCCAGCGTTGATCCCAACTATGAGCGTGGCCTTTGTTCAGCGCTTCTTCGTAGCGAGACCGGTTGTTTGCCACGGGCATCCTCCAGAATAAGATGGAGGGCAAACGGGAGCCGCTTACCCAGCCATCAGTTTGACTAAAATTGCTTTTTGGGCGTGCATCCGGTTTTCCGCCTGCGGAAACAGTACCGAATTGGGGCCGTCTGCCACTTCGTCGGTAATTTCTTCGCCGCGATGTGCCGGCAAACAGTGCATCACCAGGCAGTCGGGGCGGGCGTGGTCCACCAGGGCTTGATTGACCTGGTAGGGTGGGAAGACCTGCAGGCGTTGCGCGGTTTCCGCTTCCTGCCCCATGCTGGTCCACACGTCCGTGTAGATGACGTCCGCGCCGGCGACGGCAGCCACGGGGTCTTCCATCATCTCTACCTGTGTGTCCGCCGTGCGTAACTGCCGGCCCAGAGCCAGGTCAGCGGCGGATAACTGATAGCCGGGCGGGGAAGCGGCTGCAAAATGCATGCCCATTTTGGCGGCGCCAAACAACAGCGAACGAGCCACGTTGTTGCTGTCGCCCACGTAAGCCAGCCGCAGCCCATCCAGGCGTCCCTTAACCTCCAGAATAGTGAATAGGTCGGACAACGCCTGGGCGGGATGGTTATAGTCTGACAAACCATTAATGACGGGCACGCGGCTGTGGGCGGCCAGTTGCACAATATGGTCGTGCGCAAAAACGCGGGCCATAATCCCATCTACGTAGCTGGATAGGACGCGGGCCACGTCGGGGATACTTTCCCGCCCACCCATTTTAATCTCGGTGGGGGAGAGATAAAAGGCATACCCGCCCAGGTGTACCATGCCCATTTCAAACGAGACGCGGGTGCGCAGGGATGGTTTCTGGAAGACGAGCGCCAGACTTTTCCCTTTCAGAAGGGGCTTATTGCCGCTGCTGCGCCACTCTTCTTTGAGCGAAAGGGCCAGTTCGAGCAGTCCGGTCAATTCGGCAGGAGATAGTTCGGCAAGGCTGAGGAAGTGTTTCAACTTTTGGGTTCTCCATCAAATGAAGGTAGAAGGCAAAATCAGAAGTTGTGTCCTCTGGTCGTGGCGGTAAACGCTGCTGGATGATTTCTACCTATCAAGGGTGTACGGTAACTGTCCCGTGCATGGCAGCCAAAACGGACAATTACTTTGTATGCTGTTGCCCGCGCCGGGCGCAGGTGTGCGTCAGGCGCGTAAGTGACTAATATACCACAGGCAAAATCATCAGGAAAGAACCATACATAATATTTGTGCTTGTATCGGTTTTTGAGTTATGGTAAGATAAGCCACAAAGGTCGGGGGTAATTTAGACGCATTTTGTCAAAACAGGCAACGCATATTTTAAGGTAGGTGCCGTGATGGCTTTGATTGAGAAGCGACCGCTTTTAGCAATGTTAGCAGCCCTGATCCTGGGGTTTGTCATTGGCTTGTTCATTTTTGGCTGGTGGCTGACACCTGTGGAGTACACGGGCGCCGGGCCGCAGGATATGCTGCCAGAATACCAGCAAAGTTATATTCGCGCTCTGGCTGATTTGTATGCGTTTGATGGCAACCAGACGCGGGTACAGGAGGCGCTGCGCATCTGGCCCGAGGCGGATCAGGCAGCCTGCCAGATGGCGCAAGAAACGGGCGATCCGGCGGATGCCACCCGCTTACAGGCAGTGGCCATTATCTTGAATGGGGTGGGCTGCGAGGCCGCGCCCCCGGCCGCCGAGGAGGAAACGGGCGGTGGTACTAATTCACTACTCCTGATTTGTGGTTTGGGTCTGGTGCTGGCTATTCTGGTGGGGGCCATTTTGCTGCTGATGCAGCGACGCGGCGGCGGCGAGCAGATGCGCAGTGGCAGCGGTTTTGGGGCAACGGGCGAAATGCCGGCAGGCGGGCCACAGTTGGAATCTGCCATGGGCGAGGTGCAAGCCACGCCTGTAGCCCGTTTCCGTACTACCTATAACCGGGGGCACGATTCTTACGACGACTCCTTCAGCATTGAAAACGCCAGCGGTGAGTTTCTGGGGGAATGCGGTGTGGGTATTTCTGAGTCTATTGGCATGGACGCGCCGCGCAATGCTACTGCCCTGGAGGTGTGGCTGTTCGATAAAAACGACATCCGCACGGTGACAAAGGTGCTGATGAGCGATCACGCTTTCTTTGACGAGGCGTTGAAAGCGAAACTGGCGCCAAAGGGAGAGCCGGTGCTGGCGCGCCAGGGTGAAACGGTGGTTTTGGAAACGGCGTCCTTGATCATCAATGCGGTGATTGTGGATCTGGCGTATGGCATGGATGAAGGTTTGCCGGAAGAGAGCTACTTTGAACGGTTGACGGTGGAGTTGTCGGCCTGGGCTAAAGAAGGGGATTTTGGGGGGCCGGATATTGAGGGTAAAGTAGACGAGCTGCTGAACTTCTAAATGCAGACCCCCATCCCCCAACCCCCTTCCCCCTGAAGGGGGAAGGGGGCTTTCGGAGAGGGCGAGGGGCGCGCAGCGCCCCTCGCCCTACATTACCCCTTCCCTGGCAAAGCCGTCCCTTGTTTTTGGGGGTCAGGCCAGTTTGTAGGGGTCAAATAGTTTTTCCCATTCGTCCAGGGCGTAGCGGTCGGTCATGCCGGCAATGTAGTTAGCCACTACGCGCTCAACGGGTTGTTCTTGCAGGCGCTGCCGCGTTTTTGCCGGCAGCATCCCCGGTTCTTGCACGTAAGCCTTAAACAACTGAGACACAAAATGCTCCGCCTTAGACTGCATCCGTATCAGGCGGTAATGGCGGTACATATTCTGGTACAGAAAGTCTTTCAACTCCCGCACCTGCGCCCGCAGCGGGGCTGAATAGCCCACAACATTGCTGTGGTGGCGCTGTAATTTGTCCGGCGAATCAATCCCGCCCGCTTCCAGGTTCGCCGCCGTCATTTGCAGCACATCGGTTACCAGGCGACCAATCAACTCCCGTATGGCCTGGTGGCGCACCATATCGGTGAACTGGTGATCGCCCCACTTGACCCTCTCTTTTAGCCACTGCCAGATAGCCAGGTCTTCCAGTTCCTCTGGCCCAAATAGACCGGCCCGCAGCCCATCTTCCAGGTCATGGGCATTGTAGGCGATTTCGTCAGCCAGGTTGGCAATTTGCGCCTCCAGCGACGCTCGCCTGTCTGGCGCGTAGGCGCTGGCGTCGCTTTTGTCATATTCTGTCTCGTGTTTGATCATCCCTTCGCGCGTTTCATATGTCAGGTTGAGACCAGGGAAACCAGGATAGCGCTGCTCCAACTCCGTCACCACGCGGTAGCTTTGTGTGTTATGGTTAAAGCCGCCATGCCCCTGCATCAACTCATTCAGGATGTGCTCGCCGGCATGACCGAAAGGGGGATGGCCCAGATCGTGCGCCAGGCAGATGGCTTCGGTCAAGTCTTCGTTGCCGCCCAGACCACGCGCCAGCGAGCGCCCCAATTGAGAAACTTCCAGGGTGTGCGTCAGGCGGGTACGGAAATGATCCCCTTCGTAAAAGACAAAGACCTGGGTTTTGTATTCCAGACGGCGAAAAGCCGTGGTGTGGATGATCCGGTCCCGATCCCGTTGGAAAGCCGTGCGGCTGGCTGATTCCGGCTCAGGGTAAACACGCCCCTGGGAACCGGCGCTGCGCAAACCATAGGGTGCCAGGATCAGGCTTTCATGTTGTTCAAGCTGTTCGCGGTTAAATACCATCGCGTACTTCCTTCATTGCTATGTTCTCAGACGCTCCGCTTGTCATCCCCTGAGGGCAAGTGTAACATAATCAAAACCTTACGGCGAAAGGCTTCTGTAAAGAGCAAGGTGAAGTATGTCTAAGAAACTTAGCTTATTCCTTTTCGTTAGCGCAGTAATATTGGCCATGACCACATTCGGGGTGATGCTGGCGCTGAATCGCCGCCCGGATCCGGGCACAGAGGAGGCCGCCGCCCTGACAGCCACGGCGCAGTTGGCGATACAGACAGCCGTGGAAGGCGCATTTGTGGTGCTGGTGGACAATACGCAGGTGACTGTGAGGCGGCTTCCGGGAGCGGAGATATATCTGGTGAGCGAGTTGGCGCTGCCGGCAACGCCGCAGCCGCAGTTTCCCGAAAGTCAACCGCCAGGGGATGTGCTGCCGGCAGCGACCACGCCGCCAGAACCGACCCCCATTCCCACTGTGCCGCCGGTAACGATTGCCCCCACAGCCACCCCTCTACCTGTTGTGCCCGCTCCGGTTGATCCCATTATCTTTGTGCCGTACACCGTGCAGCCAGGGGATACCCTCTACACCGTCTCCGTGGCCCAAAACAGCAGCATCGTCTTGATGGCTACTTATGGGATTGACGCCGACGATCTGACCCCCGGCGCGGTTATCAATAACTTGCCGGTAGCCAACCCCGCTTATTGTCCTGGCTACAACGTTTACGTTGTGCGCGAGGGGGATACCGCCTTCAGCATTGGTCGCCGCTTCAATACCACGCACGAATTCTTGCGCGATCTGAATAAGCTGCCGGCTGACTATCGGATTAACGTGGGTCAGGTGCTCTGCGTACCCTGAGAATTGCAGAGACATCCCCCCGCTACCCGCTGCAGTTCAGCCAGAAAGGATTCGGGCGACAGATCATAGGCGGCTATGGCGTCCGCCACGGTGCAGAAAGCCACCACCGGACAACCCGCGCAGACCATCTGATGCCGTTGGAAAACTTCGGCAAGCTGCGGACATTGCTGAAAAAGGTCTGTGAGGGGCATCGTTGTTAGCGAAGGCTGTGGCTGCATCATCACGTTTCTCCTGGCGTATGGGCAGCCTTATTGGCTGCTCACGGTACACGTTAGCACAAAACCAGGCTGTTTTTTTTGCGAAAATGCAACTTTGCGCCAGGGGAAAGGTGGCGCGGGGGGATCATTTGTCGTGGGGGCTGCGCTCGTGGGATTTCTTGTGCAAGTCCTCGGCGATCAAGACCAATTCGTGCGCTTTACATAACGTTACCTGTTTGCGTCCGTTTTTCACCAGGCCCTCTTGTTCCCACTTGCTCAAGATGCGGCTGACGTTGTACAGGTTTGTGCCCGTCATCTCTGCCAGATCCTGGCGAGACAAAGGAATGTCAATCAACACGCCCGCATCAATGCGCTTGCCAAACTGCCTGACCAGACGCAAAACAGCGCGCGCCAGCCGTTGTTCCACTTGTTTGGTGGCTACTTCCTGGTAACGATCTTGCAGCCAGGCAAACCGTTTGCCGACCATTTCCATGCCGTTCATTGCCAGATTGGGATAACGCAGCATCAGGGCGCGCATAGTGTCGCGGTGCCAGGAGATGGCCTGGCAGTCAACGACAGCCATCGCTGACAGGGGATAAGCCATGTGGCTGAGAGCC
>JAGVTM010000269.1 GCA_019136785.1 Chloroflexota bacterium
GAGGCCACCACTGCTTCCGGGCGCAGCGTGCTGTCCTTGGCAAAATAGAAGCGCCCACCCGCTTGCAGCACAATCTCGTCCATGTCCCGCGTCAGGCGTACCAACTGCGGGCGGTTGTGGCGCGTCACCCGAAAATCCATGGCCAGCGAATACCCATCCAGACTGTGCGTCATCAGAAAGTCGTCCGGGCGGTGTCGCTTTAGCACGCTCAAATAATTGGGCAGACCACGCTGCTGCCCCAGCCGCAGCATCTGGCTAAACGCTGCTTCCGCGTTGGCGGCGGGAATAAAGCTTTGGTACTGAATCAAGCCGCCTGGCCCGTACGCCTTTTTCCAGTCGGGGATGTAGTCCAGCAGGAAATGGAAACTGGCGTGGGCTTGCAGGAAGGTGTGCCCATCCCCCAGGCGGGAGGAAAGATATTTACCCAGATTGACAAAGCGCGTGCCCAGGTTGTTCCAGAAGGGACGCATGAACAGCCACATGATAGAAGCCGGCACGACGCCAAAGAGCAGCGTGGGCGGGCGTTGGTAATCTGCGCGCAGCGTTTGCTGAGGGTAGGGGTCTGCGCCTGCCGGCAAATAATGCGCCGCGTGGATTTGCCCCCGCCCAAGCTGGCGTCCGCTGGACATGGCGTCCACCCAGCCCACTGTGTAATCAGAGCGGCGCACCTGATCATTTACCTGCCGCAGCATCTGCCCCAGATTGTGGCTGACATACGCTTCTACCCGCAGCAGGCCCGAATAGATGCGCTTCATTTGCAGCGTCAGCGCTGTAAAGCAGCCCAACATGCCAAAACCGCCAATAGCCGCGTAAAAAATATCGCTGTTTTCCGTCCGGCTGCACGTAACGATCCGCTTGGACGGCAGCATCATGTCGAATTCCAGAATATGGTCGCCAATGGGGCCTATCTGCCACTCGTTCTTGCCGTGCACGTTCATCGCCGCGCAGCCGCCCACCGACGTTTTACTGGTTCCCGTAACCACGGGGGGCCACCAGCCATCTTCAATGATGTACTCCCACAACTGCTCCAGGGTCACGCCTGGCTCAACCGTAATCACGCCTGTCTCTGGATTCCAGGCCAGAATGCGGTTCATCCGCTGCAAGTCAACCAGAATGTTCTCGCCATTCAGCGCGGCGTCGCCGTAGCTGTTGCCCGCGCCGCGAAAACCCACAGACCGCCCGGTTTCACGGGCCAGGTCAAAAACCTGCTGCAGCCCCTCGATGGTGGTGGGGCGATAGACGTAGCAAATATCGCTGCTGGCGCCGCCCCAGGCGGACACTTTTTCCAGCCGTTCTGCCGGCAGCAGCCCGCTGCTTTGTCTGGTCAAACGAAAAGTAAAATCACGCATAGAACTGTTTTATCTTGTTCAGGCGACAAACCAGCCTGTCTCCGTAAGCCGTAGAGCGATTTTCCAAAATCGCCCACCCGATTTTGGAAAATCGGGTTACAAATTCAGGCGGCGAAAAATAATGGAGGGCAGGTGACGGATGACCAGGCTGACAAACCGCCAGCGGGCGGGAATGTATACAGTCTGCCGCCTCTGCCCCACAGCCGCCACAATTTGGGCGGCAGCGTCCGTCGCCGAAACGGGCCACATCTTCTTGTCCACATGTTCCAGCATCTGCGTCTGCACCATGCCCGGCTTAATCGTCGTCACTGTAACGCCGCGCTGGCTGAGGCGGTTGCGCAGCGACTCCAGGTAGGTGTGCAGCCCGGCTTTGCTGGCGTGGTAGGCGGGATTACCGCGCCGTCCGCGGTCGCCGGCAATGGAGCCAATGCCCACAATGTGACCACGGCGGTCGCGCTCGAAACGAATGGCTGCCTGATCCAGCCAGGCCATCGCTCCCAGCAGGTTGACCTCTACCATGAGCCGGTCTTTGCTAAATTCATATTCGTTGGCCGCTACCGGGGGCATGACGCCAGCCACGTAGACAACCAGGTCTAACCCGTTCAGATAGTGGGCGATTTCCTGGAACAGGGCCGGCGCCGCTGCATAATCGGTCACGTCATGCACAAAGGGATGGGCGCGCCCCGGCCATTTGTCGTTCACCGCGGCGCACACCGCTGCCAGTTCGCTCTGGCGGCGAGCCACGCCCGCCACGATGTAGCCTTGCGCGGCTAATGCCGGCATCAACGCCGCCCCAATCCCCGACGACGCGCCAATCACCAATGCTTTCGGCTGGTATTCCAGCGGTCGCGGGGCTGGAATCTTCATTTCATCTGCCATAAAATCCTTTCATTCCTTCAACCCGGCTGCGCCTGGATGCTCTGGATAAGCCAGCACGCGGGCAATTGATTCATGCGTTTGCAGCGCCAACTGCTGCACGTTGTCCGCAGGCGTGGGCTGCACTGCTGGCAGCGCCACCAGCCTGGCATAAACTGGCCCAGACCGTCCCGCCAGCCGCCACATGGCATCGAACAGCGTTTCCTCCCCCCATACCACCAACGCTTCCCGATCGTACAGGATAGCGCATGGCAGAAAAGGGGTACTGTTTTGCGCCGCAATCTCAAAAGCGCCATGTCGAAACGGCAGCAGCGTCCCCCCAGGGCCCACCTTGCCTTCAGGAAAGACCACAATTGGCGGATAGCGCCGCACCCGCGCCAGTTTTTCCCGCGCCAGATGGCGCGACGATTTGTCCCCCCGATCCACAAACACCGTGCCCACAGCCATCGCCACCCATCCGATAAAGGGCCAGCGCCGCACCTCCTCCTTTGCCAGAAAGCGCATGGGCATCATACTCACCAGCAGCACAATGTCCAGGTAGGAGAGATGATTGGGAAAAACAAACCCTTCATGGCTGGCAAATGTCTCCGGCGGCGGCGGCGTAAAACGGATGTCGAAAATGCGCAAGAAAGCGCGCGCCATCCAGCGCATATTCCAGGCGGCAAAACGGACGCGCCGCACGCGCACGGGTATCCAGCCTGTTAACAGGATGACCAGCGTGCCCACGGCCAGCACGATAGAGATGGTCACAATGCGAATAACGGCGCGCACAGGGTTCATCCTTAGCCCCTCTTTCACAACACTCAGTACAGATAAATAGGGTTGCTGTATATCCAGCCCCGTTTCTGGCCCAGGTAGGGGATATGGCATTCTACCCGGTAAGGGCCGTCGTCAACAGGGATGTGGGTTAGCGTAGTATCGTGCGCTTCAGCCACCGCCTGTCCCCGATGGATCAGGCGCATATGGCAGCGGGTGGGCGCAATGGCTTGCAGGGTGGCGCCCACATCCATTTTGATAGCGTCGCCCATGATGCCTTTGCCCACGCCATGCCCGCTAAAGCGAAACCCTTTGGTGGGCGCAGCCATATCGTAGGCGACCCAACTGTTCCCCTGACCAATCGCTCCCAAAATCAACGCTTTGTCATGCGCCAGGTCGCCGTTCAACGGCTGGCGGATGAGAACGTGCGTGTTGACGGCGCGGAACAGGAACTCATAAGGGAAGACAAAGCGGGTGATGGGGCCTAGACTCATGGGCGTGCCATGCGCGTCGCTGTTGCCCACGGCGGCGATGCGTTTGCCTTGCGCCAGCAGTTCGTCCCATTTCGCCAGCGTCTCCGCTTCGGGGCCCACAATGTATTTTTCGGGATGGAGCACCAGCGGCAGGGCGCTTAGTTTAGCCAGGAGTTTGTTCTTAATCATCAACCGGTCATGACGGCGAGCCACAGCAGATTTGAAGCTGGACATATAGTTCCAGATTTCCAATCCCGTGAAACCCTCTACTTCCCAGTTGTGCCAGCCCAGTTCAGGTTCATTGAGTAGATCCAGACTGCGTTCGTGGGGATGCGCCAGGAAACCGCAGGCGCCAATCTGGCGTACGGCGTCAATGAGTTCCTGGGGGTTCGGCGCGTGCCGGCATAACTCCGCTTCCGCGCCATAAATGAGAAAATGATTGCACTGTGGGTCGCGGCGCGTATCATGCACCTCTTCCCCCACCAGCAGCAGTACCCGCCCCTTCTCATTTTCATAATACCCTTCCACCCCATCTACCCACAGGTTATGATCCGTGACCACAATAAAATCCAACCCGGCGGCAATAGCCGCGTCCGCAATCTCCTTGTGCCACTTTTCGCCATCGGAGTAAGGGGTGTGCATATGGAGGTTGCCGGCAAGTTCGTACATAATCCTGGTCGCCTGCTAGGGGAAGTAGGTAGCGCGGGCATCTTGCCCGCCATAACTTTAGTGGGGCAATACTATCACTTTCGGCCTGGTTATCCAACAACTACTGAGCAGCAACAATCGTTCTAGCATTGACGCTGGCGATGGCTGTGGGATACACTTGCCCATTACCAAACCATTTTCAGGAGGCGGCATGGTCATGCGGCATCAGGCTGTTCTATTCTTTCTATTGACATCTTTGCTGGCAACGCTGGCTTGCGCACTGGGAGCGCGCTCCGCGCCCCCGCCCTCTCCCTCTCCCACGCCCACCGCTGCCGCGCGCAGCGGCATCCAGACGGGCGTAGACGGCGAATCCGCCGCGACGCCTGCGGCGCACACGCCCCAGGCCCCGTCTCCCGCCCCCACCTTCACCGCGCCCCCCGAACCGTCGCCGACTATTGATCCCCACCTGGCGGATTGGACGATTCTGGTCTACATGGCTGCTGACAATGACCTGGAACTGCAAAGCCTGCTGGACATCAACGAAATGGAGGCTGCCGGGCAATCAGACGAGGTGAATGTGCTGGTGCAGCTAGACCGCACGCCGGGGGAAACCGGTCTGGCAGGGGATTGGACCACCACGCGCCGCTACCAGGTGACGGGCGACAAAGACCCGCATAACATCAACGCTGTCCTGCTGCAAGACCTGGGCGAGCTAAATATGGGCGACCCGGACGCGCTCACCGATTTTCTGGTGTGGGGCATGACCGATTTTCCCGCCAACCACTACGCCCTGGTGCTGTGGGATCACGGCGCCGGCTGGTTGGGCATTGCCTTCGACGACAGCGTCCCCGGTTTTGATGAATTGAGCATGAACGACCTGGGCGGCGCCTTGCAGCGGGCGCTGGCGCAAACGGGCCGGCAGCGGCTGGACATTATTGGCTTTGATGCCTGCCTGATGGGGCAGATGGAAGTGTACAACGCCATCAGCCCGTATGCCGCCTATGCCGTCGGCTCCGAGGAGTTAGTCCCCGCCCTGGGCTGGAATTACGCCGCCTTGCTGGCTGACCTCTACGCCGCGCCGCAAATGGCGGCGGCGCAGTTGGCGCAGCGCATGGTAGACCATTACGTGGCGTATTATCGCGACGTGGAGCCGGACGAATTTGTGACCATGTCGGCGGTGGCGCTGGCGGAAATGCCGGCAGTCACCGCCGCCGTCGAAACGTTAGCCGCTGCGCTCATGGTCGAGCCGTCCGTCACCGCCAGCGCCGTGGCTGACGCTCGTGCCGGCGCCGAGAGCTTTGCCCGTTATTTTCCTGAAGATGCCGATTATTATGCGGCGGTGGATTTGTGGCATTTTGCCGGCATTCTCTCCCAACGCAGCCAGGATGAACAGGTCGTTAGAGCCGCGCGGCAGGTGATGGCTGCCGTTGAAGAAGCCGTTATTGCCGAACAGCATGGCGGCGCTTTCCAATACACAGGCGGCATGGCTGTCTACTTCCCCCGTTTGGGAGAATTCATGGAGCCTGCCTATAGCAGCGAAGGCGCAGCGGCGGGCTGGAACCGCTTCTTAAACGCCTACCACGACGCCGGGTTGGCGCAGGTGCGGGAGCCAGCCTTTAACATCGTCAACGTCCTCAGCGACACGGTGGGATTCCAGCAGCCAGCCTACATGGAAGTGGAAATTGTGGGGCGGGATATTGAGCATGTTTATCTGATTGCCGGCAGTTACGAACCCGATGGTCGCCTGCGCCTGGTCGAATACGACTATCTTCTACCCGAACCCACCTACCTGCCCGATGGCGCGCCCCTGTACCAATGGCGCGACGGCGTCCACGAAGACTTTTTCATCTGGTACACCGACGCCGCCTTCGTCACCGACGGTCAAAACGGCGATTATGCCGTCATGTGGCCCACCGGCTACGATAGCAGCCTGTACGTCATCGAAGGCCGCTACCGCCGCGCTGACAACGCTGCCTATCTTGACGCCAGCCTGGTTTTTGACACGGATACCGGTGACCTGGACAGCGTTTGGGGGCAGGGCAGCAGCGCGGGCGCGCCCTATGAGATTTTGCCGGCAGCCGCGGACGAGTTCCAACTCTACCGTCATTACCTGCGCCCCGACGGCTATGCGGAGCCAGAAGCGGGCGTCTCATTGTTCTTTGTCGGTGACGGCTCCCTTTCTTACCGGTGGCAGCCGCTGCTCAGCGGTAGCTACTCCCTCGGCTTTGCCGCCGAAACCATTGCCGGGCAATGGGTCGAAGCGACGCAGGACTTTACCGTAAACAACGACAACCTCCTCCCTGGCTACGCCGCCTACCTGGACCCCTATCAAGGCTTCCAGTTTAACTACCCCGCTGACTGGTATCGTCCCGAATACGATGGCTCGCTGCTCTTCAGCCGCAACGTTAGCGAAACCACCAGTCTGACCATCCTGCTTTACCCCAATCTAACCGGCGGCGCAGCCGAAACCCTCAAAGCCCAAACCCTGACTGATTTTGGCGCAATAGACGTTCTCTACGAAGACACCATCGCCGTGGCAGACGGCGAGGGGTTGATAACGGCTTACGGCTACGAAGCCGAAGATAGCGTCACCCATACAGGCGTTTTCTTCACCTTTGTATACGACAACACAGGCTACGTGGTAGACATAGACGGCCCCCTGGCTGAAGAAGAATTTAACCTTGCTGCCGCCATCGAGTTAGTCGGCAGTTGGCAATTCCGGCCCGCGCGTTTTGGCTTCTATCCAGGCGCCTGGAGCGCCCTGTCCCTTGAGGAGTTCACCGTCGCCCGCCCACAAACCTTTGACCATGAAACGCTGGACAACGGCTGGCAGCTTTTCACCGGCGACAACAGCGACACCTTTGTGGCTTTGCGCGCCGATCCTGACGCCGGGGAAGGGCGAGAGGCGGTCTTAACGAACTGGGTACAAGTCGCCGGCGCCGGCGTTGCCGGCTTTATCAGCGCCGATCCATACCATTACACCCTGGCAGACAGCCTCTGGCTGCGCCGCGACTTTGAATACATCGCCG
>JAGVTM010000503.1 GCA_019136785.1 Chloroflexota bacterium
TTGTCTACTCTCCCGGCGGCGACTACATCCTGGTGGAGTATCTGCACCAGTCAGGGGATTGGCTGCCGATTGAATTCAGCTTCCCGGTTTTGCGCGAAATATCGCGCACTGTTTACAACTACTTTAATCCAGACCAACCTTTTGCGGGTCGTCCATCCACTTTTGGCGACGAACTGGCGCCAACGCCAGAAGCTGCGCCGGAGGATCAGGAGAGCGGCGGCGAGGAAGCCGCGCCCACACCTGGAAGTCAGGAGGCCGCGCCCACGCCTGGAAGCCAGGGGGGCGGCAATGAGGAATCCGCGCCCACACCGGAAAGCCAGGAGAGCGGCGGCATTGAACCTGCCGCTACACCGTAACCACGAATCTTTCGACGATGCTCAAAGCCTGCCCTGAACTTGCTGAAGGGGCAAGCTCTGAGCGCGGACGGCTACCGTCCGTCGTCGAAGGAATGGATGAAAATATCATCATAGATTTCGCAGACTTGTGGTGAGCGCGGACGGCTGCCGTCCGTAGCCGAACCATCAGGCAGATTTACACAGATTGGTCTTGCGGACGGTTTGGCAGCGGCTTCACGGACCACGCCCCACCTTCGGTGGGGAAACCGCTCGCCACTGCGGCGTCTTCCGCCGCCGACCACTGTTTTCAAAGGAGAATATCATGCAATACAATCGCCTGGGCCGCACTGGCCTGAAGGTATCTAACATTTGCCTGGGTACGATGCAGTTTGGCTGGAGCGCGGACGAGGCGACAGCCCATGAGGTCATGGATGAAGCGGTGGCCCTGGGCTGTAATTTTTTCGACACGGCTGACGTTTATTCGCGGTGGGTTGCCGGCAACCAGGGCGGCGAAAGTGAGACGATCATCGGCAACTGGCTGGCGCAAAAGCGGGTGCGGCGGCAGGATATTATCATTGCCACCAAAGTGCGCGGGCGGATGGGCGACGCAGTGACCAACCAGGGGCTTTCCCGTCACCATATCATGGACGCGGTGGAAGCCAGTCTGCGGCGGCTGCAAACGGATTACATTGACCTGTACCAGACGCACTCAGTAGACCACGACACGCCTTTAGAGGAAACGCTGCAGGCTCTGGATGATCTGGTACGTGCCGGCAAAGTCCGCTACATCGGCTGCTCCAACTACCCCGCCTGGCTCCTGACCAAATCTTTATGGATCAGCGATGTGCGCCATCTGGCCCGTTATGATAGCGTGCAGCCCCATTACAGCCTGGTGCACCGCGCCGAATTTGAGCGAGAATTGCAGCCGCTGTGCCAGGATCAGCAAATTGGCGTCATTCCCTACAGCCCGCTAGGAGGCGGCTTTCTCACAGGCAAATACCGCCGCGATAGCGACCTGCCCGCCAGCGACCGCGCCAACGGCATCCGGCAGCGGTACATGAATGAGCGGGGTTTTGCCATTGTGGACAAACTGGCAGAAATCGGGCAGGCGCATGAAGCCACCATCGCCCAGACGGCTATTGCCTGGGTGCTGGCTAATCCCTCTGTTACTTCGGCCATCATCGGAGCCAACACGTTGGCGCAACTGCGCGAAACCGTCCACGGCGCCGCCATCACTCTATCCCCCGCCGAAAAAGCCGCCCTGGACGAAGAGTCGAACTGAAACTGTTAATTGTTGTCTGTTTGTAGCAGACGAGAAAGTGTGGGAAGGGCGTTGATGTTATACATCAGCCAGCGGGCCAGTTCGTCGTACGAAGAGGGCGACCACGACGGGGGTGCGGTATGTCAATGGCTCGCCGTAGTAGACGCCCGTGAGAACGCCGGGCAGGGAGCCGCCCTTGTAGCCCATTGTCCAGAACGCTTCCTGATTGACGGCAAAAATCATGGGCCATTCCAGATAATGCCGCACCAGAATGTTGATGTAGCTGGTCTCCAGTTGGTTTTGGGCAATCTGGCTCATCAGATGGGCGTAGTCGCGGGCTGTGCCCTGCGCGCCCAGGGCGGCGCTAAAGAGGCGCTGATTCTGGATGGAGGGACGGCGGGTCTGTCGTCGCCAACTAATTTCCGCCTGGCGAAAACTTTCGTCCAACGAGAAAGCATCTGTTAGGCGCATGACGTCCAGGCTGTAACTGCCGGCATCTGCCAGATACTGTTCAATGGCTGAACGGTCATCCCCGGTGCGCAAGTGGTTAGCCATGATCAGGAACTGCCCGATAAAGGGGCAGGGCGCCGTCTGGCTAGTCAGACCCAACTTGCGGGCGGTGGCTTCAATGGTTTCCTGCCCCAGCCTTTGATGCAGATAATCTGTGGCGGCATTGGAACTGTGCTGCGTCATCATCCAGGGTACTTCTTCCAGCGGCGTTTGCGGCGGATCGTGGGCGATCAGGTCGCGGCTGGCGGCGTCCTCCAGGGCGTAGGTATGGGCGTTCAAATCGGCGCCTGGCAGATAATATTTTTCCAGTTCGCTTAAGGGAATCCATTCAGTGGGATCGAGCAGGCCATTGTTGACGGCTTCAGCGTAAGCCACCAGATTAATGATTTTGGTTACCGAGGCCAGCGGCATGAGGGTGTCCGCATTCAGGTAGATGCCATATTGCTCCTGTCCAATGCGGTAAGCGGCCAGGGCCACGTCTGCCGGGTTTTCCAGTATGTAGCGCACGGCGGCGCGAGCGACGTCGGGAATGTCGTCCAGCGTTTGGTTGCGGTTGAGGCTGGTGGTGGGGGGAAGGGCGGCTGCCGGCAGGACGACTGCCGCAGCGGCAGGCGGCAGCGAGACGCCGCAAGGAGATGAAATCAGGGGCAGCGGCGTGGGTGAACTCGTCGCCGTGGGGCTGGGCGCTGGCAGCGCCGTGGCCGCAGGCTCTGGCGTGGAGTGAGGGGGCGTGGGAGAGGGAAATGCCGGCATAGCCGTGGCATTCAGGGAGGTGGGCGTCGCCGGCAGGGCAACGGCCCCCGAAGGCGGCTGGCGACAAGACGACAACAGCAGAACGGCAGCCAGCAGCAAAGTGGCTACAGGTTGCCAGGAAGCCCGTTGTTTTATTGGGAAAAGCTCCACAATCAGGTGCGCTCCAGCACCCGGCGCGTGACCTGGCGGGCGGCTTCCTCCTGCTGCTCCCGCAACTGCTCTTGGTTGCCCCCTTCGACGATGAACTGGCACGCTGCCGCCGTTGAATCCGTTATCAAGACCAGATCCAGGTCAGCCGCGGCGATCTTGCCCTGTGGCAGCATCGTATTTCGCAGCCAGTCAAAAAGTCCTTGCCAATAGGCGCTGTCAAACAAGACGACGGGAAAGTGGCGTACTTTGCCTGTCTGAATCAGGGTGAGGGATTCAAAAAGCTCATCCATGGTGCCGAATCCACCCGGAAAGATCACAAAAGCCTGGGCGTATTTGACAAACATCATTTTGCGGATGAAGAAGTAATGAAACTGGACAGGCAGATTGACCCAGGCATTGGTTCCCTGTTCAAACGGCAGTTCAATGTTTAAGCCCACAGACGTGACGCCTGCCTCGTGCGCGCCGCGATTGGCGGCTTCCATAATGCCTGGCCCGCCGCCCGTAATGATGGTGTAGCCTGCCTGCCCCAAAGAATGAGCCAATTCCACGGCTTGCTGGTACTGGGGATGATCGGGTTGGGTGCGCGCCGAACCAAAAATGGTCACGGCGGGGCCCAACTGTGTCAGCGCCTCAAATCCTTCTACAAATTCCCCCATGATGCGAAAAACGCGCCAGGGGTCGCTGTGAATGAAGCTGTCGGAAACGGGTTCGGGCGTGGATAGAAGCTGTTCATCGTGAGTTAAGCGGGGAGATTGGCGGGGGCGCTTGCGCCAGGTTACTTTGCTCATATTCGTCACTCGCTGCCTCACTGCGTTGTCAAGCCAGTAAAGCCCAGGGGAACCACCTGAAAGAAGGTGTTGCCTGGCGCCAGGGGTATGACATTGCCGTCCATATCATAAAACGTGATCATGTGGCTGGCGTCGCTGCGCCGCCACCGCCCATCGTAACGCTGCCCATTGCGGAAAATGGAGACGGGCCCTTCGCCCCAGAGTTGAATTTCAATGGAGTAGTGACCGCCAGCCACTTCATCTTCCAGGATCAGGGTGTCCACGTGGTTGGCGGCTACGGCAATCACGTTGCGAAAACTGAGCTGCTGGTTGGAGTTGGCATCCAGGTGCGCTTCGCCATCTACCCAACGCAGGTATCGTTGGCTGCCGGCATCATACTGCCAGAAAACGTTGGTTCCCAGATATTGAAGGGTGATAGCTGAAACGGCTGAACCGTTTGGCGGCGGCGTTTCGTTAAAAGCCATGTTGGCGGGAAACTGCGGGGCTCTGTCCAAACCCCGCTGCTGTAGTTGGTGACGCAGCGTGTCGGTGTCGGTGTAGAGCGTTTCCCAACCAGGCTTGTCAGGATTCCCGATTTCGTAATCGCGCCAGAAACCCGCATGACCAAAGTCGGGCGAGATGACGCGATCAAAGAAGCTACTGCTGCGCACCAGGTCGCGCACGGGAGCGCTGGAGCCTGAATAGGCAAAGGCGGCGTCATACATTTTGGGGATTTCCAGGTCAATCAGGCGACCGCTGCGAATGGGGCCGACCAGTTCCGCCCCTTTGCCATAAAAGACGGCGGTAAAGCGGGTGATGCCGCCTTCGGCGTAATGCTCAAAAACCAGGTCGGCGTTGTTTAGTCCCGATTGCGGGCGCACCACTGCCGAGGAATTGGATACTTTGATTGCCAGCGGGCGATGCGCCAGCACAGCCACATCGGCGACTGTTTCGCCCGTGAGAGGGTTTACATTGGTCGGAATCTGGTCGGGGCCGATTAAGTCTGCTGTGGGCGGCGTGAGCGTCACTTCAGGCGTGGGTAGAGCGACAGTGGTGGGCATGGCGATGGGCGTCGGCGTGGCGGGGGCAGCCTGGGTGACGACTGCCGCAGCGGCAGACACAACGGGCGGCGGTGGAAGCTGCGTTGCTGCTGCCGGCATGGTCGTGGTCGTGGACAGCGGCGGCAGACTGGCGGGCGGTAGGGAACTGCTACTCCCGCCGCAGGCAACCAGAGCGCATAGGGCAAGGCAGCAGATGACCATGAGCGTACCCACCCCCCGGCCCCCTCCCAACATGGGAGGGAGAACCATTACCCCTCCCCTCTCAGGGGAGGGGTTCTTGTGCTGCCGGCGACGATGCTGGCAAGCGGCTCGCGCTGCCAGATAACCGCGTGACTGCAAGACAGTCTGGAACAAGCGCGGTGCGCCTGGATAGTTTCGATCCATAGATGAATACTCCTGAACAGTTACGGCGCACGGGGACGCGCGGGCGCGCGGGAAAAGAGGGGAGGGTTTGTCAACGGGTGCGGCGCTGCCACAGCGTTTTGGGGGCAATTTCAGCGTTGTTGCTGGCGTGAATAAAGTCCAGAACCAGCCGGTTAAATTTTGCCGTATCTTCTAGCATGGGAAAGTGCGTGCTGCTGTTTAGCATCACCAGATGCCGATTTTGACCAGCCCGCTGCCAGCTATTGTAATCATCGCCTGGGATTTGCACAACCGGGTCTTGCTCCCCATAGACCAGGAGGGTCTGGCAGCGCACTCGTTCCAGGTCGGCGGCAAAGCTTTGCTGGCCCAGTTCCTGCGCCAGCCTGTTGACAGCGCCGGAATCACTCTTATGCGTTTCTAATTCTACTTCTGGATAGGTATGCGCCTTGCCCAGATATTTTTGCAGGAAAGCGGCGGCGCTCATGGTCTTCAGCCGGTCGTTAATATAGTTCCCCTGAATAGGCAGAGAGACGGCGACCAATCGCTTCACCCGGTCGGGATAGCGATTGGTGAAGCGCAGGGCCACGGCGCTGCCTAACGCATGTCCTACCAGAACGATGGGCGTTATGATGCCCAACTGTTCCATGAACTGCTCCACCATGGAGACGTACACGTCCAGGGCGTACATCTCCTTTTCTTTGCTGGAATCGCCAAAGCCCCACAAATCAAAGGCGAAAGTGCGGTGCTGCGTGGACAGCGCCTGCATGGCCGGCCACCAATACCGCCACGAGCCAAGCCAGCCGTGCACGAAGATCAACGGTTCGCCGCGACCCAGCGCCTCGTAATGGATCAGGTGGTTATTGACGGTAGTGATACTCATGGGTTGGCAAGCGATTTCACAGATCAACTGCGGCCCAAAACCTCGCGGAGTATGCGGATCAGCGCGTCCGGCGCAAACGGTTTCAGAATGTACTGCACTGCGCCAACTTGCAGCCCGGCCTGCACTTCTGTTTCCTGGCCCTTAGCCGAAAGAAAAATGACGGGAATGTGCCGGGTTTCCTCTTGTTCTTTGAGGATGCGGCAGGCGTCGTATCCGGTCATGCGCGGCATCCGTACATCCATCAGGATCACGTCAATGTCTGGTTCCTGGGTGGCCACGCGCACAGCTTCGGCGCCATCAATCACGCCTACCACGTCAAAGCCGTTAAACTGCAAGGTGAGCGCGATCAATTCACGAATATCTTTTTCGTCTTCGGCAACTAAGATACGGGCCATGGTGGTTTAGCACCTTCTTGGCGACAGCATGGTTACACTTCTCCATCCACGACAGGTAAACTGAAGGTAAACGTGCTGCCTTTGTTCAATTCACTTTCCAATGACAACGAACCGCCGTGCATTTCCACCAATGAGCGGACAATGGACAGTCCCAGGCCTGTGCCGGCAACCGTCTGCACGGCGGCATCCTCAGCGCGGAAAAACCGCTCAAATATCCGTTCCTGGTTCTCTGGCGAAATGCCAATGCCAGAGTCCGCTACGCTGACGTAGACGAACTTGCCGCCGGCCCTGGCGCGCACGGCGATAGATCCCTCCTGCGGGGTGTAGTTGAAGGCGTTGTCCAACAGATTGTTTAGAATTTGGGTGACGCGGGCATGATCGCCCTGCACCAGCGGCAGAGAGGGGGAATACTCCGTGCTGACATGGATCAGCTTCTTCTCGTGCTGAATACGTCCTTGCAGATGGCCGCGCACGACCTGTTCTATCAACTGCGACATGTCCAATGCGCGCAAATCCAGTTCTGTCTTGCCTGTCTCAAAGCGGGAGATGTCCAGCAAGTCATTGACTAACATACTCAGCCGATCGGCGTTGTTCTTGATAACCTGCAAGTAGCGAGCCTGCGCCGCAGCCAGCGGTCCGGCGACGCCCATCAACATCAGGTCGGCGTACCCTTTGATTGACGTCATGGGGGTGCGCAGTTCGTGCGAGACGGTGGACACGAAATCGCTCTTCATGCGATCCACTTCTACCGCCTGGGTGATATCGCGGAAGATGGAGACGGTGCCAAAAAACTGTCCGCTGGCCAACACAGGCGACAGGGTCATGCTGATGTGGCGGTTCTCAATCGTAAATCGGTCGGATAACGCGGTGACGGCTACGTCGCCGGCGGGGGATTGGGCCGCCTGGGAGGGGTGGCTGGGCAGACCGGCAATCGCTGCCAGCCAGGCTTTGGAAAATGAGGCGTACCTGCCCAAGACGTCCACCATAGATTTGCCTTCCAATTCGGCGCGAGGCAGATCCAGGATGTGGCTGGTGGCGCTGTTAGCCAGGGTGATTATGTTGGCTGAATCAGCCACCAATACGCCGTCTACGATACTCTCCAGAATGGCTTGATTCTTGGCAGCTTCGATCTGCTCCTCGCGCAGCATTTTGCCCAGGCGTTCCGTCTGGTCGCGGATTAACACGTAAAGTTGAGCATTGTAGATGGCGTTAGAGACCTGGTAGGCGGCTGCTTCCACAAGTTCTAGCTGGCGGCGGGTGAAGGCGTGTGGTTGCGGGTGGAATAGCATCAACGCCCCAATCACATCATTGCCCGATACCAGGGGCACAGCCAGCACGGAGCGATGATCATCGCTGGTGGGCCGGCTTACCCAACGTGGGTCGTGCTGCGTGTCGTGAATGAGCACGGGGGCGCGGTGGCGCATGATCCAGCCAGAAAGCCCATCGCCTTTGCGCAGCGTCAGCTTGAATCCTTCAGGGGGTAAGGGACGTCCCAAACCGAAAGCGGCGCGATAGATCATGAAATCGCTGTCAGGATCAGCCAGTAAAATGCCGCCGCGAGGGGCGCGGGCAACTTCGTTGATCAATTCCAGGGCGCGGTTCAATACGTATGTTTCATCCAGACTGGCGGACAGTTCGGTCGTAATCTTCAGCAGCAGTTGGATACGGTCGCGTTCTTCGCCCAGGGCCTGGGTGCGCTCGATGACGCGCTCGTCAAGCTGCTCATTGAGTTCGCGCAGTTCTGTGACCAACTGGGCGTTTTGAATGGCAATGGCGGCCTGCACGCCAAAGGCGGTGGCCAATTCCACGTCTTGTTCGCGGAAGCGGCGCGGATTGCGCCTGTCAATCAACACCATCACGCCAATGGGGGAGCCTTCTCGCTGCAGCGGCACCCCTAATACTGCCTGAATAGATTTCCTGTCCGGCAGGCGCACATTGACAGAAGAAACCTGGTTGAGGTTGTTCAGGAAGATGCTCTGGCCATGGTTGACAACGGCGGCGGCAAAAACGCGCGTCTCGCTGGCGCGAATAACGGTTCCCACAAATGCGTCTTTGCCATGTCCCTGAGCGGCGGTGGCTTCCAGGTCAAGACCGCGGCGCTGCCAGATGTACACGCCGTCCACCTGGAAGATAGCCATGCTTTCGCGACAGATTAAGTCCAGGACGGTGGGCAGGTCGAAGGTGGCGTTGATGGCCTGGCTGACGCGCCCCAAAGCGGCGAAGAATTGCTCGCGCTGGCTGGTTTCGCGGAACAGTCGCGCGTTTTCCAGAGCGATGCTGGCTTGATTGATGATGGTTTGTAGGATTTTGCTTTCGCTGCTGCCCTGG
>JAGVTM010000107.1 GCA_019136785.1 Chloroflexota bacterium
ATCGTAATCGCTTCGCCGTTCACTTCGTAGCTGCCAAAGTACCGGTTGCAGCCCGCCGTGCCGCTCACCTGCCCCTGCGTGAAGACAGCCGTGATTTGTGTGTCCAGCAGCAGCGAACTGGCGGCTTCCCCGCTGACAAAAGTCGTCAACTGCCACTCCACGCCTTCCAGCGACAGGTCGGCAGGCGCGATCCGCGCCGTGAATTGCAGCGAGCCCCCTTCATACTGGATGGTCAACGCGCCATCTGCCAACGCATAGCCCGTCGCCGCTTGCAGCGCTGCCAGGAACTGACTTTCCTGCGCCATGACTTCTTCGGCGCAAGCCATCATGGTGCTGCCGGCAGCGCTAATCGTGATCTCGCCCGCCGTCGCAACCGTATAACTGGCAAAGAAATGTCTTCTTCAGCTACAGCTGTCTTGCTCACCACTTCAACCAACTCATACCGAATGGCGCTGGCGTCCGCGGGCGGGTCTGACACCGTTATCTTGTGCACGCGCAGTTCATACGCATAACCTGTCTCGTGCGTGAAGCCCGCAATCGTATCGTAAAACAGCTCCCATTCCCCGTCTGCATCCGTGCGCACCTGCAGGCACGTTTGCGGCGCGACGCCTTCGCATTCGGTCGTTTCCGCTGCCACGTACAGCGTAATCACCTCGGGGGTAGCCGTGGGCGCAATAGCGCCTGGCTCGCCCGGCGCCGCCGTGCAGCCCACCACCACAACCGCCGCCAGCAGCAGCGCCATGAACAACTTGTAGGATTTCATCAGGGTAGTCATCATCAAATTCTCCTCCGTAAAAGTAGGGCGATTTTCCAAAATCGCCCCCTCTTCGTAAATGTAAGGCGATTTTCCAAAATCGCCTCCCCGATTTTGGAAAATCGGGCTACAACGACGTATTTGCACAATCTGTGATTGTTTTCATTTTCACAAACCACACTGCTATAACGAGCCCCCTCCCCGAAAAGTTCCCCCCATACGCAATTTGCCGCTTACCAAAAGCAAAATTTTGATATACTCCTTCCCTGGCGAACAAGAAGTAAGGCCACGCTACAGCTTAAACGCTCAATAAGCGTCCAGGCGAAAAACATCAGCGACGGGCAATAAGGGATGAAAATTTTAACCACGAATCACACGAATTTTCTAACCACTGACCACTGATCACTCCCCACTGGTCACTATTTACGAAGGAAGCGATTATGAAGCTAGGCATTATTGGCCTGCCCGGCGCAGGCAAGACAACCATCTTTAACGCCCTCACCAAAGGGACGGCCCCTGTGGGGCAGAGCATGGGCGGGCGCTTTGAGGTGCTGTCGGCAGTGGTAGACGTGCCTGACACCCGCGTGGACGTGCTCACTACCATGTTTCTACCCAAGAAGACGACTTATGCGAAGGTGACGTATGTGGACGTTGCCGGCATTCAAAAAGGCGCCAGCGAAAAAGGCGGCCTCAGCGGTGCGCTGCTCAATCACCTCGCTGGCCTGGATGGCTTCCTCCACGTCGTGCGCGCCTTCCCCAGCGACCTGGTACCCCATCCCGACGGCTCCGTCAACCCCGCCCGCGACCTGGCAGCCCTGGACACCGAACTGCTCTTTAGCGACCTGGTTACTGTCGAAGGCAAACTGGCGCGACTGCGCGAGGGCTTAGGCAAAGGCGCTTTCAAAGCGGGCAAAGCCGACGCCCAGGCGGAACTGGCTCTGTTTGAACGCCTCCACGAAACCCTATCTGCCGAGCGCCCCCTGCGCCAGATGGAACTGACCGCCGAAGAAGAGAAATTGCTGCGCGGCTATGGCTTCCTCACCTTGAAACCCGTCCTGATTGTGGTCAACATTGGCGACGACCAGCCCGAAATTCCCTTTGCCTATGAGACCCCCCACAGCCTGGTCACCCACCTGCGCGGCAAACTGGAGATGGAACTCTCTCAATTGGCAGGCGATGACCTGGAGCTGTTCATGACGGAATACGGCGTCACCGAACTGAGCCTGGGGCGGGTCATTGCCTTGAGCTATGACTTAATGGGGCTGCAATCCTTCTTCACCGTCGGCGAAGACGAAGTCCGCGCCTGGACGTTAGAACGCGGCGCTACCGCCGTCGAAGCCGCTGCTGCCATCCACACCGACCTGGCCAAAGGCTTCATCCGCGCCGAAGTGGTGGCGTATACCGATCTAATCGAACTGGGGGGAATGGCGGGGGCGCGACATGCCGGCAAGCTGCGCCAGGAAGGCAAAACCTTCGTCGTCCAGGATGGCGACATCGTGCATATCAAATTCAACATATAAGCGGCTTGTTGCCGCCTTTTACGGCTGGCTGGCTTCCCGCAGCCCTTTTTCTTGCAACAGCTCATCCAACCAGGCCATTTCAGCGTCGCTTAACGGCGGCGGCGGAGGGGGTTCGCGGTAATCAATAAAATCTTCATAGCCGCTGACGTCGTATGTCCGGTTCAGGATTGCCGGCAAATCCAACACTGCATCTGCATCAGGCGGGCGCAGCGGAATGCGGCAGCGGGGCAGACGGGAACCCAGCCCGGCAAAGTAAACTTCAAATGTGGCAGACTGGCCCGCGCGGCGAATGCTGACCATGTAACGCCATCCCTTTACTTCCTTCGCTCGTTCTTCAGGCACAGCCACCGTATGATTGCCAAAGCGCAGCAGGTCAATTTCTACCAGGCTGATACGGGTCTTTAGCAATTGCTCTTGCTTCTCTACGTAACGCAGCCGGCCTTCGCCTGTTTTGTTAATAGGGCTGAGCAGTTCAATGGTGGTTACCACCTCTCCTGTAGGCAGGTAAATAATTTCAATATATGGCTCTCGAAATTCGCTTTCCAGTAGCTCAATCAGATAAGGGTTGTCCGCGACACCGGCTTTCTCGGCAACAGCTAACATCTTTTCCGGTTGCGATGGGCGGATGATAGATAGATCGGGGTAATAGTTGTGCGGCGGCTGGATCAGGTGGATGCGTTCTTCAATGCGCGCGTTATATTTGGGCCGGATTTGCTCCTGGAGGTGCTCGCGAACATAGGTAATAAAGCTAGAGTGAAAATCAGGCCATAAGCTGCGCTTTTCAAGATACGGGTCCATTCCAGGAAAGGGGCTGGGCATCGTTACCTCCTTAGCTGACGTTTATTGCTTTCAGGAGAGTATAGCATAAATCGGCGCTCATCTGTAAACACCCGGCGGCTTAGAGCAAGAAGGCGACCAAAAAGGGAACCAGCAGCGTAAGCGCCACGCCGCTGCAAAAGGCGATGATGGCCGTGTCGCTGCCGGCATACCGCGCAATCACCGGCAGCGTCGTATCCATCGCCGTCGCCCCGCCCGCCGCCACCGCCGCCAGCTTGCCCCATCGCTGCACCAGCCACGGCGTCAGCAGCAGCGTCCCGATCTCCCGCAGAATGTTTGCCAGCAGCGCCACCACCCCCAGCGTTTCCCCATGCAGTTGCGTGATCAAAATGCTGGACAGGCTGTAATAGCCAAACCCCGCCCCCACCGCCAACGCCTGCCGCAGCGTCATATCCGGCAGCAGCAGTGAAAACAACCCCACGCCCGCCAGCGTCCCTACCACAATGCCGGCAGGAACCCACAAAACCCGCCAGTTCAGGCGGCGCACTGTTTCCCACGCCCCCTGATTCGCTCCCATACCCACGCCCACCAGGAACAGCAGCAAATACAGCGCATATAGCGACAGCGCCGGCTGGCTCAGAAAGGAGGGCAAATGGGGCTGCGTGCCGGCCAGGATGCCGGCAGCAAACACCGCCAAAACCGCCGCGCTCCCCTTCATAACCCCACTCGCCTGCCAATCAACCTGGCTACGATGCGGGTAGCCGCAATACTGCCTGCCATTGCCGCCAGGCTCAACCCCAACGCCTGCGTCCCTAACTCTGCCAACGCTCCCATCACCTGCGCATTCCCCCCTACCGAAACGCCCAGCAAAAACAGCAGCGCAAACACCGCCGCCCCCGTTGCCCACTCCACCCCCACCAGCCACCGCCGTCGCCCCCTCAGTCCATACCCCACCCCCGTCCCCAACACCAACATCACAAAAATCACCCACATACCCCACCATTGACCATTCACAAATTCACCCATTCACGAATTAATTATTCTCTTCCCCTCGCCTGCTGCCGGCAAATCACTCTCTCAATCCCATCCAGCCCCCTTTCCAACGTCGCCATATCCGGCCCAAAACTAATGCGGCAATATTGGTCATACCGCGCATACGCCCGCCGCCGCTCTGGATTGACGTCAAAGAACACCCCCGGCACCGTGATCACCTTTTCCGCCAGCCCTGCTTCAAAAAACTGCATTCCGTCATTCAGCGGCGGCGGCAGTTGCCCCAGGTTCGCCCAGACATAGAACGTTCCTGCCGGTTCCACTTCCACCACAATCCCCATTTGCCGCAAGCGCGCCAGCGCATAATCCCGCTTGGCGCGGAAATGCCGCTGCAAAGCCGCCGTTTCCTGCCGCACCAGCGGCGGCTCCAGCAGCCCCATCACATCTGCCTGTACCGGATTGTTGGCCCCGCCATCCAGGAACGAGCCGGCGCTGGCAATCGCTTCAATCACCTGTCGCGGCCCCACCGTCCAGCTAATGCGCCACCCCGGATACCGCCAGTTCTTGGTCAAGCCATCCACCAGAATTACGGGATCGCTGTCCACATCGTCCACATATGCTGCCGCCGACACCAGTCGCGCCTCGGCGGCGGCGGCGGTATAAATGTAGTGCGAGTAAAATTCATCCAGGATCAGCGAGCAGCGAAAATTACGTGCCATCTTCACCCACTGCGCCAGGTCTGCTCCTTCCACCAACTGCCCCGTTGGGTTACACGGGTTGCTCACCAGCATTGCCTTCAAGCCGCGCCCCAAAATTTCCTTCTTCAAATGCTCCAGCGGCGCCTGATAATGGTTCTCTGGGTCCAGCAAGATGGGAATGGGCACAAACGCCTTAAAGACGCTCAACAGTTCCTCATAAGCCGTATAATCGGGCAAAAAGTGGCCCATATTGATGTTACCCAGCGCCGCCGCCAGCCGCGTCAGCGCCACCCGCCCGCCGCCGGCGATACTGACGTTCTCATACGTATATTGCGATGGCTTGCCCTGGCGGTAGAGCGCGTTATACAAATCCGCCACTTTTTGCCGCAGCGCCAGTTGCCCCATAATGGGCCCATACTCATGCTGCGCCGGATTCACGTGGATCGTTTCAATGCGCGGCGGCGCGCCCGGCAGCGCCCCTGTTTCGGGCGCACCCTGTCCCAGATTGGCCCACGCCGCATGATCGGCGCTGTACCCCAACTCGGCAGCGCGGTGCATTACATAAATCACGCCCGTGCGCGGCACGTGGCGGAAACCAGGAATGGTCTTGTTACTCATAGCTGTTTCTACTCAATCTAATCCTGACTCTTCTGACAGATGCCCATATTTCAGATACACTACGCCAAAACGTGGCGCGGGCATCTTGCCCGCCGCCCCACCTGGCAAGCAACCTCCCGATTTTGGTCTGTTTGCCCTTGACTGTCAAATCTGTGCAGTCGCCAGGGCACGATGCGCATAAGAACAAATCCGTTCCAATCTTTATGAACAGTTTTCGCCGTCAGATCATACCCGTTCTGGCTGGGGTGGTCTCTCTCTTTCTGCTGGGCACATTGGGCTACATGTTGCTTGAGGGGTGGCCCCTGTTGGATGCGGTTTACATGACGGTGATCACCCTGACCACCATCGGCTTTGCCGAAACCCGCCCATTGTCGGCGGCCGGGCGCGTGTTTACCATTGTCCTCATCTTCCTGGGCGTGAGCGCCGTCGCCTACAGCCTGAAGACGTTGGGCGAATTCTTTTTCACGGCCAATTTGGGCCAGCGTTTGCGGAGACGACGCATGATGCAGAACGTACAGCGGATGAGCGATCACGTCATTGTCTGTGGCTATGGTCGGGTAGGCATGACGGCGGCGCACTCCTTGCGAGGCGCGCGCCAGGGCGTGCTGGTGATAGAACATCAGCCTGAGCGCGCCGAGGCGGCACGACAAGATGGACTGTGGGTTTTAGAGGGAGACGCCACGCGGGATGAAGCGCTGCGCGATGCCGGCATTGACCGCGCCTGGGGACTCATTGTGGCTACCGGGCACGATGGCGACAATCTGCTCATCGTCCTCTCTGCCCGCACTCTGAACCCCAAACTCTACATTGTGGCCCGCAGCACCAGCCCCGACAACGAATCCAAGATGCGGCGCGCTGGCGCGGATCGCGTCGTGTCCCCTTACCAGATGGGTGGACGGCACATGGCTAACCTCATGATCCGTCCCCATATCACCGAATTTCTGGATGTGGTGACCCTGGACGGCGGCGTTGAACTCTGGCTGGAAGAATTGACCATCACCCCCCAATCGAAACTGGTAGGTCACACTGTAGTCGAAGCCAATATCCGCCGCCGCACCGGCGTTGTCCTGGTTGCCCTCCGCCGCGGCGAAACAGGCGCTATGTACGTCCCCGATGAGAATACCCGTCTGGCTGCCGCCGATGAACTCATGGTGCTGGGCACGCGCGAGCAATTAGCGCAGTTGGAAAAATTGACCGGCTCCCAACCCATCCGCCGCGCCGCCAATCGCTAACAACTGGTAACCATGTGCGTCGCCCGCCTGCGACCATACCCAAACGGACAACTCCCCATGTCTACCAACTGGCACACCCAAACCCAACTCCTGCACGCCGGCGATGCGCACAATCCCTCAACGGCAGTCGCTTCGCCCATTTACCAGAGCGCCACCTTTAGTTTTGACTCCGCTGCGGACATTGCCGCCGCCATGACCGCCCAGGCGCATCCTCAATTCTATGGGCGCTACGCCACTCCCAACACCGCCCAGGTAGAAGCCACCATCGCCGCCCTGGAGCAAGGCGAAGCCGCTATTGCCGTTGCCTCCGGCATGGCCGCCATTTCCCTGGCGCTCTTGACCTTTTTGCAGGCTGGCGACCACCTGGTGACCCAACGCACCCACTATCCCACCACGTCTCACATATTCCAGGAGATGCTGCCCCGCCTGGGTATCGCCTGCACCCAGGTGGAGCAAACCGACCCGGCCGCCTTTGCCGCCGCCATCCAGTCCAACACCCGCCTGATTTACGTGGAGACCCCGGCCAATCCCACCCTGTCCCTGACTGATCTCCGCGCCATAGCCAGCCTGGCGCGCGCTCATAACCTGCTAACCATAGCGGACAACACCTTTGCTACTCCGTACAATCAGCAACCGCTAGCAATGGGCATTGACCTGGTGCTGCACAGCGCCACCAAATATCTGGCGGGCCATTCTGATGTGGTGGCTGGCGTGGTGGTTGGCTCCCAGGCGCATGTTGCCCGCCTGTGGCGGCAGCACGTCATGCTGGGGGCAGTGCTGCACCCATTTGAAGCCTGGCTGCTGGAACGCGGTTTGAAGACGTTTAATTTACGCATGTCTCAGCACA
>JAGVTM010000339.1 GCA_019136785.1 Chloroflexota bacterium
CCCATTCCAATTCCAGCGATACGCGGCGATCGCGCTGCGCGCGAATCAGAGGGCGCTACGCGCCAGATCAGAGGGACAGAGACCAGAGGATCAGCGATCAGCGGTGAAAAATGGGGACACCACCACCCGAAAACCAACGGAGTCGTCGACGACGTCCGGGCCGCTCCCGCCGCGGGACGCGCAACGCGGCCAGTTTTCGGCGTCATCATTCCAGGCACCGCCGCGAATAACACGTGGGTCTCTGGAATTCATATTCTCTCGCCCGTCCGCAGAAACATAACGATAACCTTTCCACAGGCTTCGCGTCCACTCTGTAACGTTGCCAGTCAAGTCCATTACGCCGTAAGGAGTGCAATCGGCCGGGAAAATACCCACGGCGCTGGTCGTTTCCAGTGCGGCGGTTTTGATGTTGGCGCTGCCATCGGGTAACGTCTGGCCCATGACGTAACGGCGCTGCGGCTGCGGGTTGGGGAGCATGGGCGGCGGCGTTTGCGCCAGGGCTGCCAGGTCGTCGCCCAATTGGGCAAACAGGGGACGTTGGGGCAGCAGCAGGCCGCCGCGGGCCGCTTTCTCCCATTCCGCCTCTGAAGGCAAAATAAGGCTGTAACCATCGGGCAGCCAGCCGGCGGCGCGCGCCTGCGCCGTGAGCCAGCGGCAAAAAGCCAGGGCGTCATCCCAGGTGACGTAACGGACGGGGCGGGTGGCCGGGTCTTGCTGCAACCGATCGAAGCTGCGGCGCACCTGATAGCCGCTGCGCTGCACAAAGGCGCGAAACTGGGCCACAGTTACCGGGTAGCGGCTGATCCAATACCCTGGCAGGTCTACCTGGTGCAGCGGCTTTTCATCGTCACGCCCATCTTCGCTGCCCATCCAGAAGGGGCCGGGGGGCACATAGCACAGGGCCAGATCTGGCAAGGTCGCCTCCCCCACCAGCCGCACGTCCACGCCGGGGCGCGGATCGCCCACCCTTCCCAGCGCATCTCCGGCGCGGGCGCGCACGGGCGGCGAGATGGGCGCAGCGGGGTCAGTCAGCGGCGTTACCAGCCGTTCTGTGAGCAACGTCTGCGTGAGAATGTCCTGGCTATCCAGTTCCAGAAAGGCGCTGGCGGCGACTTCGGCGGCAGCCAGGGCCAGTTCGACGCCGCCAGCCGCCACCGCCCACCGTTGAATCAGGCTCAAAGCCGTCTCCTCGCTGCTCAAGCCCAGATAACCCACCAGCAGCAGTGCCGTTTCGCGCCACCAGGCGGCAGCGATGCGCTCTTCCTCTACCAGGAAAGCGGTGATTTTGTCCACTTCGCGCACCGTTTCCGCCAGGTAAAACGCGCCCAGAAATTCCTGAAAAGTGAGGTGGGTAAAGCGATACTGCCCATCCCGTTCGTCTAGCAGGCTGCCGCGCTCGCGCATGGCGCGGATAAAGAGGTCTAGCTGTTCGTCCGCTTCCGCCTCGCCGCGGCGGCGGGCAACCAGGGGACGCAGCCAGGCGCGCAACTGCCCCTCTTTTATTTCGCGTCCGGCGACTTCGCCAGCGCCCATCATCTGGTAAGCCAGGTACGCCAGCCAGCCTCTTTTCTCCGTGGGGCTGCCGCCCCAGTCCACCAGGGCAAAGGTGGCCTCACTGGCCTGGCGGTAACGCTCGGCCAGCAGCACTTCCACGCAGCGAGCGTACAGTTCGGCGCGCTGCTCGGGCAATCTCTTCTGGTCATAGTGCACAATAGCCACAATGGTCACCAGCAGCGGCGTATCCACCAGGCGGGGTTCGCCGCGCCGCGCCCGCAGATGCTCCAGGTTCTGGATGGAGCGGCGTAAATTCGCCTGTTCTGCCGCCGCGGTCATCTGACCATACACCGCCTGGCACCAGCGGGCCACCAGGGCAGCCACCTGGTCTTCATCCATGGGCTGCACTTCAGCCAGGCGAAACGGCGGCGGTAGGACGGCTTCTCCCTGATAAGCGCGGCTGCGGCTGGTCACCAACACCTGGCGGATGCTTTGATTGGCAGCCAATCCCGCCACGTCCTGGCGCACCAGCAGCCGTTCTCGCTCGTCAGCCACTTCGTCCAATCCATCCAGCAGCAGCAAACAATCTCGCCCGGCGGTTAACAACTGCTCAAAGAAATTGTCCGGTAAGCCAATCAGGGCGTTCTGGCGAATGAGGGTGTAGCTGATAAAGGCTGTTAGCGTGCCCTGGCGGGCGTTAGCCGCCTGCGCCTGTTCACGGCGGTAGCGGTTGTATTCGCTGAGAGAAACAAAGATGGGCAGCGGCAGCGGGCCGGTCAGCCCCAGATAACGTTCCACCCGATCCGTGTCTCCTGTGCGCAGCGCCTGCGCCAGGGCGGTGGCAATGACAGTGAGAAAGGTTGTCTTGCCCGAGCCGGGGCCGCCCGTAATCACCAGGCGCGGGCTGAGCGCCAGCAATTGGCGCATATCCAGCAACTGCACCGTCTCCGCTTCACCCTTATCGCGTTCCCGGCTGCGCCGTGGCTGCGGCTGCGGGCGATCGGGGGCCAGGCGCACTGCCAGGGAAACGTAGACGTCGCTCAACGTCAAGGGCGGGCCTTGCTCGCGCGGCTGCAGTCCGCGCAGGTTCAGGGGACCGTAGCGGTTTTCTACCCAGGTCAGATAGCGGTGAATGCCCTCTGCCAGCGCCGCCGCGTCCAGGTCACGCCGGCCAGAGTGGGCGTAATTCTGGATCAGGTGTCCGGCTACCAGGGTAATGCTGCCGCCGGCATTCAGGCCGGCGGCCGTTACCTGAGGGGCAGCTACTGCCGGCTGGTCAGACGGCAGGCTGCTGCTGGCGTGAATGTCGTCCTGGACGTCCACGCGCTCCACCTGGCTGCCTCGCCCTGTCTGGTCTACGGCGGTCAGGCCGCCATGACTGCTGGCAGCGTCGCGGATGGCGACGCCAGGGGGCGGTTCCGCCGGCGGGGATGGCCGGCGGCGGTAGGCAAAAACCAGAACGCCAATCAAGAGCAGGGCCAGCGACAGGAGGAGGATAAGGGTAGAGGTCTCCACAGGGTATCTCCAGACAGGTAACGATTCAGAGGTAGAAGGATTTTAACTATTCACGGCAAAGACGCAAAGAACCAGCCATTCTCAATTTGAACGGGTTTGCTCCTTTGGACAGCGGTTGAAACCAAATGTAAGGGAAAGCCCCCGTCCCCCAACCCCCTTCCCTGGCAATGGGTTAAATGACCCATAGGGTGTGGGGTGGTTGAAGCCTGGGCGGAGGCAATTTGACCCATGCGGGCTCAGGGGGTGGGGTGGTTGTCCCATGTGCAAAATCCGTTAGACAGCCAATTTACGCGGGCGGCGCTAACTATTACACTGTAGGCAATGAAGTACAGTGATTTGAAGGTCTGCTTTGGGCAGACCATTAGCCAGGCGAGGTCCAAGATGAGTACCGTATCCGCATTTTTCATTGTCACCAGTTTCTTTGTGATTCGCGTGGTCCTGCCGGCAATTATCCTGCTCACGGCAGGCGCGCTGTTACAGCGTCACTATCAACGTCAGGCGGGCAAACCCGCCCACTCTTAGGCAGCACCTTGCGCGCAAATGGCGTTGGCCGGTCAAACACAACCTGGCCAACCCGGATGGTGAAGCATGAACGCCTTCTCAGAATTTCTGGCAGTTGCCGTCGGTTTTGTGCTACGGTTGGGCATCCCTATTGGCCTTTCTATCCTGATCGGCTGGCTGCTGCGCCGTCTGGACGCCCGCTGGCAGGCTGAAGCTGAGGTTGAATTGGCCCAACTCCAGGCTCGCGCCACCCCGCTCCCTTGTTGGGAAGTACACAATTGCTCCGCCCGCATGCGGCAGCGCTGCCCCGCCTACACCCAGCCCAACATCCCTTGTTGGGAACACCGTGGCGCCAATGGGCAGTTGCAGAGCGCCTGCCTGACCTGTAAAGTCCGCCGCCAGTTCGAGAAACGACCGGCGGCGGCTTTGGCGCAGCCGCAGCCAGGATGATGGCTGCCCCACACACCCACATCTGACCCATTGTTCCGTCCCGATAGAGGCGGAATCGCTGAAAGGGGGTTTTTGGAATGTATAAGAACCTGATTTGGAGAGTATTAGTCGGCATTTGTTTTGCTGTCCCCATGGGATTGTTAGCGACAGCGGTGGTGCATGCCGGCACGCCGCAGCAAGCAGTGCAGGCACAGGAGTGCGTGGATTGCCATGAGAGCATCCAGACATCCTGGGCCACCAGCCCGCATGGGCAGGCTTTTTCTGACGCCGTTTTTCAGGAGGCCTGGGAGGCGCAAGGCAAACCGCAGGCGTGTCTGCCCTGCCATACGACCGGTTTTGACGAAGCCACCGGGACGTATGAAAGCGAGGGCGTGGACTGTACCACCTGCCATTATCCCGTTTCGGTCAATCACCCGGACATGGTGATCATGCCCACGGACATTTCTTCGCGCCGCTGCGGGGAATGCCACATTGACACTTACGCTGACTGGCAAAACAGCACGCACAGCCAGGAGAATCTGGCCTGTATTCGCTGCCATAACCCGCACACGAGCGAAATCAAGAAGAGCAGCGCGCAAGAGTTGTGCCAGACCTGCCACGAAGACGAGTCCCATATGTTTGGGGACACCACGCACGCTCAGGAAGGGGTGTTGTGCACAGATTGCCACCTGACCATCTCGGAGACGCAGATGGGAGAGGGGCACGGCAAGCGGTCGCACACTTTCACGGTAGACATCGCCACCTGCTCTGAATGCCATGCGCAGGAAATGCACGTGCCGACTGATCACGCTTTGCTGCCTGGGGAACTGCAGACTGCCGGCATGGTGCAACCGCCAACCGACAGCGCCACCGTGAGCGCGCAGCCCAATCCGGTCAGTCCTTACAGTTTTGTGGCTCTGGCCGCCCTGGTAGGTATGGGGTTCGGCATGGTGTTAGCCCCGTGGCTGCGCAACTGGTATCGCCAGGCGAGCTTCTAGCAGCCTGTCTGGTAATGGGACGCTGATGACGCAGAAAGGCGCTGATTTAGACGAACCAATCAACCGTCACCTGTGGATAACAACTGTGGGCGATTGATTATTGAGGAAATGCCATGAACAACGAGAAGATTGGACGACGGGGTTTCATAAAAATGCTGCTGGCGGGCACGGGGGCCGTGTTGGTGGTGGGACCGCAGAAAATTGGCGAATTCCTGGAGGACGGCATCTCCGCTTCCCACGCCGCTGTTGGCACTGAACGCAGCCCGCGCTGGGCGATGGTGATTGACCAGTCGAAATGTATCGGCTGCGGCGACTGCACGCGCGCCTGCGCGGCGGCAAACAACGTGGCGCCAGACATCTCCTGGAACCGGATTACGGAAGCGGAACCCGTCAACGGGCAACCGGTGTTTCTGCCTGTGCAATGTATGCAGTGCGAAAACGCGCCTTGCGTGGATGTTTGCCCGGTGAAAGCCACGTATCATCGCGCCGACGGCATCGTCATGATGGATTATAACCGGTGTATTGGCTGCCGCTACTGCGAAATGGCTTGCCCGTATGGGGCGCGCTCCTTTAACTGGGAAACATTCACGGGCGACAACCCGGAAGTGCCTACCTGGGGTCAGCCCGAAGTCGAACGGCGTCCACGCGGCGTGGTGGAGAAGTGTACTTTCTGTTACCAGCGTATCAATCGCGGACTGGCGCACGGGCTGACGCCCGGCGTAGACCGGGCGGCGACGCCCAAATGCGTGGTAGCCTGCCCGGTAGGGGCGCGCATCTTTGGCGACCTGAATGACCCGGATTCGCCCGTCAGTAAGGCATTGGCGGCTCATCCCGCTTTCCGGCTGCGGGAGGAGTTGGGCACAGAGCCGCGCATTTATTATCTGCCGCCGCACGCCGATGGGGCGCGCCAAACTGAAGGAGAGGCAAACGCATGAAAGGCAAACTGAGCATCCTACGTTTGAAACCGTTTGGGTGGTGGGCGCTGCTGCTGCTGGCGGTTATGGCTGGCGGCGCGGTGGGGGGCGTGCTGGTGTTCACGCGCGGTTTGGGCATCACCAACCTGAGCGACCTGGTTCCCTGGGGGTTGTGGATTGCCATTGATCTCTCTTCCATTGCCCTGAGCGCGGGCGCGTTTCTGCTGTCGGCGGCGGTTTATCTGCTGGGGTTGAAGCGGTTCCAACCGGTGGCGCGCACGGCGGTCTTTATCGGTCTGATCGGCTACAGCATGGCGTTGATGACGCTGCTGCTGGACATTGGGCGGCCCGACCGCTTCTGGCACGCGCTGGCTTTCTGGAATCCCCATTCGCCGCTATGGGAAGTGACGATGTGCGTGGCGCTTTACTTCTCGGTGCTGCTGCTGGAGACTGCGCCTATTTTTGCCCGCTTTGGCTGGCTGCAGCGGCGCTGGCCCGGTCTGGCGCACCGTCTGGAGCACGTGCATAAGGTCGCGCCGGTGCTGGCAGTCGTGGGGCTGTGCCTGTCTATGCTGCACCAATCATCATTGGGGGCGACGTATGGTATTTTGAAGGCGCGGCCTATCTGGTACCAGCCGGGGCTGCCGGTGCTGTTCATTGTGTCTGCGGCTGTCGCCGGGCCGGCGTTGACGGCGCTGGCTTCGATGTTGGCGGCGCGGCTGTCGCCGCAACGGGCGAAGGTGGATGACGGGCTGCTGTCGCAGTTGGCGCGTTTTGTGGGCTGGGGGCTGCTGTTGTATCTATATCTGCGCTTTTGGGACGTGCTGGCAATGAGTTATACGTATGAGCCAGGACGGACGGAAGGGTTGCAGCTATTGACGCGCGGCTCGCTGGCGTTTAATTTCTGGATAGGGGAAATCTTGTTGGGAGCAGTGGCGCCGGCGCTGATTCTGCTCAACCGTCGCTGGCGACAAAAGCCGTGGCTGCGCACGTTGGCGCTGCTGGGGGTGGTGGGTGGTCTGGTGGCTTACCGCTGGGACATCAATATGGTGGGACAGCTAGTGGTCTTTGCCCATCTGCCGCAGGGCATCACCCCTCAGTACACGCATTACACGCCGTCGCTGGTGGAGTGGATTACGGGGTTGGGCGTAATTGCTTATGGCTTGCTGGCCTTTACGTTAGGGGCGCGTTATCTGCGGGTGGTGGACCATACGCCGGAAGTGGAAGCTGCGCCTGAGCGGCAGCCGGCGCTGGCGCTGGCTG
>JAGVTM010000024.1 GCA_019136785.1 Chloroflexota bacterium
GGCTTCGTGGTCATCGGCATTTTCACCACGATAGACTACCAGCTAGACGCTTTCTTGATCTCGCTGTTCCTCAGTGAAGCGGAGTTGGGCTGGTATGGCGCGGCGCAGACTGTCATGCTGGCTTTCTGGATGATGCCGACCGCCTTGCGCACGGCGCTTTACCCGTTAATGGCTCGCACCTATTACGAAGCGCCAGAACGGCTGCCCGCCCTGTATCGCCGCGCCAACCGGTATATTCTGATGGGAACGCTGCCAGTTTGTGCCGGCATCACCCTCATCGCCCCCAACATCATCCGCCTCATCTTTGCCGACGGCTTTGCCCCCGCCGCGCCCGCTCTCCAGGTTATCATTTGGGCTGTACTCTCCTCCTTCCTCATGGTTCCCAGCGCCCGTTTGCTCGTGGTCGCCAATCGCCAGAGCAATGCCGGCTGGATAACGGCTTTGAGCATGATCATGAATCTGCTGCTTAATCTATGGCTCATCCCCCGCTGGGGCATCACCGGCGCCGCCGCCGCCCGCGTGCTGGCTACAACCTTCTTCTTCATTGCCATTTACGCCTACGTCCAGCGCCGCCTGCTGCAAGACAGCCTGCTCACCCTGCTGCCCCGCCCCCTGCTGGCGACCCTGCTCATGACCGCCGCTGTCTGGCCCCTGCGCCATCTCCTTGTTATCTGGCCCGTCGCGGCTGGCGTCCTCGTCTACACCCTGGCCCTGTTCCTTCTCCGCGCTATTCCCCCCGAAGACAAGGAACTCCTTCGCCGCCTCAAAGCCCATTCCAAATAACGGCGCATCCGTAAGAACGCTTCAAAGGCAAACCGCCATTCAGCAACAGACGGTTCTAAGCGGCTGAAAATGCCGCAGGTGTGGCCAGTCTGTAAATAGCCGGGCGGTATCGTGGTTCTGGAATAGGTTTACCACTGCTACGCGCCGTTTCCAGCCATGCGACTTTGGCAATCTGCACTTCCTTCAGAGCTTCTTCTGGCGTCTCGCCAAATGCCGAGCAAAAGCGCAGGTCAGGAATGTCAGCAATATACCCGCCATCCTCTTCGGAGTAGAAAATGCTTATGAAGTAATCCTGCATGTCAGTCCTCAAGTTCCAAATTGTACTGTTCTACAAGCTGTAAGAATTGACGGACCTGGTAAGGTTTCACCTGCCCCCTGCTGTTCTGCAAGTTCAGGATTTCGGGAACGCCGGGGTGCTCAAAAATATGGTGGCTACCACGTATTCGCGACAACTCAAAACCAAACGCCTCTACCAAATGAACGAAATCGTCAAAGCGAATGTTTCTTGAACCCGCCAGAATCTTCTCTAGAAGCTTTTGCTTATTCATACTCTGGCGAGCACACAAGATTTCTGTGTACAGTGGGATACAGGCGACGCTGGCTAAAACCAGAAAGGAGCCGCTGTTTTGAGTAACGAAGAGTTGAACTCATTTTACTCTAAGTAAGGACGTTTAACAAAGTTGCCTGAAAGGGGCAGTCATGTCTCCTACTCAAACAGGGCATGGGCACAGAATAAGATTTTTGCCGGCATCGGACACACAAACCAGGCAATTGCGCTACAATATGCGGCGATATGAACGAAGAATCTATTCGACCACACAAATTGCTCGTCATCGGGCTGGATGGCGCGCCGTATCCGTTGGTGCAGGCGTGGAGCGCGGCGGGATATTTGCCCAATCTGTCCCGCCTGGTCGCCAACGGCAGCTTTGGCGTGCTGCGCTCTACCATTCCTGTACACTCTCCTACCGCCTGGGCCTCGTTCATTACGGGTCTCAATCCGGGCAAGCACGGTGTCTTTGACTTCGTGCGACGGGAAGCGGACAGCTACCATCTGCGCACTGTGCGCGCCAGTCAAATTGAGGGGACTTCCCTCTGGCGTCTGCTGAGCCAGCAAGGGTATCAGGTAGGCGTCATGAACGTCCCCATGACCTATCCGCCCGAACCCGTTAACGGCTTTCTCATTTCGGGGCTAGGTACGCCCAGCTACGTCACATACACCTATCCCCCAGAGCTAAGCAAAGACCTGGACGCGCAAGGGTATCGCGTCAACAAAGATGAATTCTATCAGCCGGGGCATGAAGATAAATGGCTGGCAGATATTTACGACACCAGCCAGCGGCGGGCGGAGATGGCGGTGAAGCTGCTGCACCAGAAGCCGTGGGATTTCTTCATGATGGTGTTTCGCAACACAGACGAAATCTGCCACTTTTTCTGGCGCTATATGGACGAAACACACCCCGACTATGATCCAGATGCCCCTGCTCGTTTCAAAACAGCCATCCGCGACTATTACCAGCGCGTGGATGATTGGGTGGGCGACATTGTGGCGGCGGCGGGGCCAGATGTCAACGTGGTTATCATGTCGGATCATGGCGCAGGCCCGTTGTATAAGGACGTCTTTCTCAACGAATGGCTGTGGCAGCAAGGGTGGCTAAAGTTCCGCGAAGGCAGCGCGTCGCAGCAAGCCACCCACACTCTGGCGCGGCGGCTGGGGCTGACGCGCAAGAATATTTCTGACACACTGACGCGGCTGCATTTGCACCGGTTGGAAGTGCTCATCAAGAAAACGTTGGGCGACCACATCCAGGCGCTGCCGCGGGATGAACGCCCCGAATTCACCACAGCCATTGCCTGGTCACAGACCAAAGCGTACAGCTTCGGCTACTACGGGCAGATTTTCATCAATCTACAGGGGCGCGAGCCGGAGGGAATTGTCACCCCAGGGGCGGAGTACAAAGCGCTGCGCCAGGAAATTGCCCAACGGCTGCGCCAGTTGGTTGATCCCGCCGATGGGCAGCCAGTGGTAGATCAGTTGTTCTTTAGGGAAGAACTGTACCATGGACCCCATCTGGACGAAGCGCCAGATATTGTATGCCTGATGCGCGGGCTGACGTACATCACCCGCAAGGGGTATGAGTTTGCCGCCGAGCGGGGCGTCTT
>JAGVTM010000100.1 GCA_019136785.1 Chloroflexota bacterium
GAGCCAGATGCGCCAGGACCTTACCCCACAAACCAAACGAAGCGTCAAAGAAACCTTCGGGAAATTCGGGCACCCGCACGGCTACCTGGTCAGCGCCCAATCCGGCCTGCACCGCTTCCCAGGGCAGACTGAGCATGGCTGCCGGGGGATTTAGCTCAAAGCGGTAGAAGTGCCAGGTCAGCCCATAGAATCGCTTATCTTCCCAACTGAGAAGCTGCATCCACATATTGCCTTGTGGATCAACAATGTCAATGTCAGAGTAAGTGCGCCCATCGTCGGTCAGATTGACATGAGCGCGGAAGGTGGCCTGTTCTGGGTGTCGAATGGGGGGGCGATAGAAACGGATTTCGCCCAAACGGTAAGGGAAGATAATGAACCCCTCTTCCAGATTTTCCATCGTCCACAGCCCGACAACCTGTCCGGCGGCATCCAGAATAGCCGGATCGGTAATGAAATCAGGTTCGCGGTCGCGGAAGTGGTGGTCGCGCGGCAGTGCCTGCAAAGTGGCTTCCAGACCGTTGTCGCCGGTGCGCGTGACGCCGGCAATGGCCCGAAAATCAGCTCCATGGAACAACCCTTCCGCGTAAATGTTGCCCGGATGCCAGCGTGACGGATGCTCATTGGTCAACTGCAAGGGTTTGGGCGTGGGGGCTTCCGGGTAGGCGTGACCGAATATCATCGTGCCTTCAATCAGCGGCATCTTGATATTGGAGCCGGGTTCGCCATCAGCCAGATGCAGCCGCACGTCCACTTCGTTGTCGTGGGCGCCTGTTTTGCGCTTAGCCACCAGGCGTAGTGTCAGGGTGTCATTTTCCACGATGACCCAACGGTAGCCGCGCACTTCTTTCATGCCCACCAATAGCTGATCGGGAATGAGGGTGGCGGCGGTCTCCGCCAGGATTTCCATGCTCACCGTAAAGGGGACGACGGGCAAGCCAATAAGCGACTTGTCATTGACCGAGATGTCTCTCCCCAAGGTGTGGTGGTGTAAGAAGGTGTCTGTTTGTAAATCAAGTTTGCAGATGGCTACTAACTGCTGGCCAGGGGTGATACTTTCTATCTCGCGCACAAAGGGATATTTATGCGGTTGCTGCGGTTCGACTGCAGGAGCGGCGGTTGCGGCCGGGACAGCGCCCACCGTTTGGGCCATGACGGTGACCATCTCTTGCAGGGTGCGCAGCGTAGACACCCGTTCCATTTGGTCGGGCGCGATCAACTGCGTGGCTTCATTGAACGCGCCCAGGATTTCCACCCGCTTAATAGAGTCAATCCCCAGATCAGATTCCAGGTCTGCCGTCATATTCAACAGTTCAGGCGGATAGCCTGTGCGCTCGCTAACCAACTGCAGCAGGGAGTCGGCAATCCTGGCGGCTGTCCAGGTGGGCGCAGTGGGCGCTGCATATGCAGCGGGCGCTGCAGGTGCAGCGGGCGCTGCGGCGGCAGGCTGGACGGGAGAAGGCGTTACGGGCGCGGTTAGGGCGGGCGTTGGCGGCGCAGCTGTGGGCATAGGGGGCGCAGGCGCGGCAGCAGGCAGGGCAGGCGGCGCAGCCGCGGGCACGGGAAGAACGGGCGGCGGCGACGGCATGGGCGGCGTATATGCAGCAGCGGCAGAGGGCATGATGGGCCCCGGCGACTGAATGTCTGCCGCCGCAGGCAAAGCGCCTACGCCTGTCTGCGCCCGCGCGATTATTTGTTGCATCACAGCTTCTTGCGCCTGAAGGAACTGCTGCATCAACCCCAGGTGCGCTTGCAGTACCTGGGCTCGGGGGTCAGATGCCGGCATGGGCGCCGCTGCGGGTGGTCTGGTCAGTGCGGGCGGCGGTTGTACAGGCTGCGGCGGCGGCGTTTGCCGTGCCGCAGGCGCGAGCGGGGCTATCGCCGGCGTCGCGGCAGCAGGCGGGCTGGATGGGATGGCAGGCGGAGCGGTTGGCGCCGGTTCTACTGTTTTGGCGGGCGCTGCCGGCAGCGCCTGACCGTTGCCTGCAGCGATGCGGGGCGCGGCAGCCGGGGCCTGCGCCGCGGACGTCTGCCGCAATCGGGCAGCCAGGTCGGGCTGCACGGAGATCATAGCCCAATTCGTTTCCAACTTCATCGTGCCCGCTGACTGGCGGGCGACATCTTCGCCGGGCGTCAACGTTAGCAACTGCGGCTGGCGGCGGCGATACAGGTAATCCAGGTTCATGGGCACGCCCTGAGCCGCCAACTGCGCCAGCAGATGGTTGAGTTGTTTAATGCCAGAGCGCTGCGACTGGTTGACGGGGATTGAGAAATGCTTCTCACCACGCAAAATGTCGCCGATAAAGGCGTTAAGGTTGCCCTTGCCGCCAACTTCCACGAACAGGCGCACGCCATCGTCGTGCATTTGTTTGACTAACTCGCGGAAGCGGACGGTGGCTACCCAATGTTCAACGGCAGTGGCGCGGATTTCGGCCAGGTTGTCGGTAAAGAGGCGGGCCGTTGTGCCCGAATAGGTTGGCGTCTGCGGCGGGGCAATCGGCAGCCGGGCAAAGAAGTCGCGCAGGGTGTCTTCAAATGCGCCGAACAGCGGCGTGTGGTAGGCGCGGTCAAAAGGCAGCAGTTCATAAATCATGCCTTTTTCGCGCATCAGGGCAATGGCTTTGTCCGCGTCGTCTTTGCTGCCGGCAATTACCGTCTGGTGCGGGCAGTTATCCATGCCAATGTGCAGGTTGCCGCCCACGGCGTCCAGCACCTCTTGCACCTTTTCCCGCCCCGCGCCCACCGCCACCAGCACAAAAGAAGGCACATTCTTCTCGGAGGTTACCTGGTCATAACGGCGGCTGACGTCTAGCAAAGAGCGGAAGAAATCGGCGTCATCCAGGGCGATAATGCCGGCAGCCCGCATCGCCGAATACTCCCCCGTGCTGTGACCCGCAATGACGTCAGGCTGCACCTCTAGCTGCTGCAAAAGCGTAAACAACGCCTGATTGCCCGTCAGCACCGCCTCAATCGCTTCGTCAATGTCCCACAGTTTCTCGCCCAGGTCGCCGCGCCCCAGGGGGCGCGGGAAAATAACGTCGCTGGGCACGTAGCCGCGCGGGTGCTCGTCGTACATGCGATCAATTCGATCATAGCAGGCGCGCACTTCGGGGAAATGCGCGCACAAATCCGCCAGCATGTGCGGATATTGCGATCCCTCGCCCGGGAACAGGAAAGCCAGTTTGCCCGTAGGATAGTAACGTTCCTCAAAGTAGTAGAGACCACCGTTGGTGTCCCGAATGCGCTGGCGGTTGGGTTTTTGCAGTTGCTCCTGCGCCCGCCCCAGTTTTTCATTCAGGTCAGCCAGCGAATCAGCCACAACAGCCAGGCGGGCCGCTTTGTCGCTCAAGCGCTGGTTGAGCGTATAAGCCAGATCTACCAACGGCACGTTGATGCCGCTGTTCAAGTACGTTTGCAGCGTGGCGGCAGCCTGGATCAAGCCAGCGCGGTCGTCTGCTTCCAGCACAATGAGTTCGCTGTCCCAATGGCGCATGAAACCGGCCGCCGGGGCAAACTCAGGCACAGGGTACTCTTCCAGCACCACGTGGGCGTTGATGCCGCCAAAGCCAAAAGCATTGACGCCAGCCCGCCGCGGCGCGCTGCCGCGGTGTATCCAGGGGCGGGTTTCCGTATTGATGTACAGACCTGTTTGCTCCAGAGGCAGTTTGGGGTTTGGGTCTACCACGTTGAGCGTGGGGGGCAGCACTTTGTGGTACAGCGCCAGGGCCGTCTTCATGACGCCGGCCACGCCCGCCGCAGCCATGGTGTGGCCGATCATACTTTTCACGGAGCCAATGGCGCAGTAGGGCGGGCGGTTGTCAATGGCTGGGAAGAGGGGCTGCAGCGCCGTAATTTCGGAGACGTCGCCAGCGGTAGTGGCAGTGCCGTGCGCTTCAATCAAGCCCACGGTGGTGGAATCAACGCCAGCCACGTCATAGGCGCGGCTGACAGCCAGGCGCGCTCCTTCGGGGCGGGGGGCCAGCACGCTCTTTGCCCGCCCGTCGCTGGACGTCCCCACGCCCTTAATGACTGCGTAGACGCGATCCCCATCCCGTTGGGCATCTGCCAATCGCTTCAGGATGAGGATGCCGATGCCTTCTCCCAGGATGGTGCCATCGGCTTTGGCATCAAAGGGGCGGATAATCTCTGCCCGTGACAGGGCGCTGAGGTGGCTGAACAGGGAAAGGATGGGCACCGGCGTGGTTACGTGGGACCCGCCTGCCAGAGCCAGGTCTGCCTGCCCGGTTACCAGGTTGGTGACGGCAATGTCTACGGCAATTAGTGAGGAGGCGCAGGCGGCGTCTACGGTATAAGTGGGACCCATCAGGTCGAGGCGGTTGGCGATGCGGCTGGCAATAATGTTGGGGACCAGGCCTGGCGCCGATTCGGAGTCAAATGCCGGCAACTGCGTTTTCAAATGCTGCCGGATGGTTTGCAAATCATTGCGGCTGTATTCAGGGTGTAGGGTTTGCAAAATGCGCACAGTCTGGTCTACCACCATGCTGTGCTGCAGCATATTCATGTTACCCCGGTTGAGATAGGTTCCCTTGCCCAGAATGACTGCCGTGCGCCGCCGCTCTGCTTCATTTTGCTGCAAGCTCTCCAGATAGCCAGCATCTTCCAGCGCTGCCAGGGCCACTTTCAAAGTCAACCATTGGTCTGGGTCGCCGCCTTCGATGCCTTTGGGCATGATGCCATAGTCAAAGGGATTGAAATAGGTCCAGGGGCCCAGATAACCCCCTTTCTGGCAGTAGAGGCGATCTTTATCAGCCGGATCGTAATACAGGTCAGGATCCCAGGCCTCTGGCGGCGGATCAGTGATGGCGTCTACCTTGTTGATGATGTTGTGCCAAAACGTCTCGACGTTGGGCGCGCCCGGAAAGAGGCAAGCCATGCCGATAATGGCTACATTGGCGCCAGTTGGGGAAAGGGAGTGCTCGCTTGCTTCCATAGGAATTCTCGCGCTGTTAGTGGGGTAAAATCATGGTCAGGTTTCGCGCCTGGCGCGCCGCCGCTGCGCTAACGCAATGCGTCATTCTATCACATCTCTCCTGGTATTTTCAAGAGCAGCCCCATCCTGGCATCAACAGGCGTGATACGCGCTGCCTGGCAGGTAGACGTATCACGCCTGTTTTTCCACACTCAATGGGGCGGCGCTGCCGTTGCGCCCCGCTGGCGGGGCGCGCGCTCTGGCGGACGCGGCGCCGTGGTAAAGATGTCAGAATGCTTGAAGCAGCGCTGGCGTTCAGGATGCCAGCGCTTCGCCGTCCCCTTCGCCACAGATAACGACTTCCACTTCGCCTTTGCGGCCAAAGTTTAGTTCCTCAACCAGGCGCTGCTGGCCCGTGGAGATGGGGATGAGGCTGACGCCGCGGCGTTTGAACTGGCGGCGCACTTCATCCGAAACCATGCCGGCATCCCATGGCCCCCAGTTCATGGAGACGACGTGTGTGGGCCATTTGTGGTCCAGATACACCGCCAGTTTGTTGAGTACTTCGTTGGCGGCGGCGTAATCTCCCTGCCCCCGATTGCCAAAACGACCGCTGACAGAGGAGAAGAAGATGAGGAACTGTAGCGTTTCGGGACGCAGTTTGCGGCTCAAGATGAAGCCGCTATCCGCCTTTGTGCCCAGCACGCGCTCAAACGATTCAGGCGTCTTATCCTTAATCAGTTTGTCCTCAATGATGCCTGCGCCATGAATGACCCCGTCTATGCGCCCAAACTGCTCGTACAGTTGGTCCAACAGGGGGCCAAAGCTGGCTTCGTCGCGCACGTCAGCCGAGTAGTAATGCACGCGCGCGCCTGCCTGGATCATCTTGTCAATGTTGCCACGCATGTCGCGGTCGCGCAGCACGTTGCGATACTCTCGTTCAATCTGGCCCAGGTTCAGGGGTTCACCGCGCTGCTGGCACGCCTTAATCAGCGCAGCCTTAATCTCTTTATCGCCCAGACCTGCCGTGACCGGCGACTCCTCTGCCGGCGGCATAGGGGAGCGCCCCACCAGGATCAAGGTAGGTTGGTACCGCTGCGCCAGTTCATAGGCTACGTCTGCCGTAATGCCGCGCGCGCCGCCCGTTATCAAGATGATGGAATCAGGCGTGATGGCGCTGCCGCCTCTGGCGCGGCTGACGTCAGGGAGCAATGCCGGCACTAATGTCAACCGTTTGCGCGACTCGCCATCGTAACCGACCTCTGTCAGACCATCCAACGTCATCATTTCTTGCAGCAGAATCTGCGCCGCCAGGGCAGTGTCCTGGCGTGGGTCCAGGTCTACCGCTTTGGCGCGCACGCCCGAAATCTCATGTCCGACGGTCTTCAACAGGCCGATAATGCCGCCGCGGCTGGGGGAGAGCAGATCGGGATTGGTGTTGCCATTGTTGCCAAACGAACCGCCCAGGTCTGTGGCAGCCAGCAGGCTGGCGCCGCCCGCGCTGGCGGCGGCTTCCAGGTCTTCGTAGACAGCCTGGATCAGGTAGAAGAAACTGCTCGTCTCCTGGTGCAGCAGCCGCCGCCACTCAGACAGATTCATCGTGGCAAAATCGCGCTGCACGCCCAGCGGCGCCAGGTGCAGCAGGCTGCCAATGGGGCCAACTGTCTGGCGAATGCTGGCTACCAGGGCATTGACCGCTTCGGGGTCGGTCAGGTTGGCGGCGAAATGTGCGGCGCTGACAGGCGCGCCCTCTGTTGTGTGCGCCACCAGCGCCACCGGGTAACCCTGGCTTTGCAGCGTCGCGCTCAATTCTTGGGCAATGCCCCGACTGTCATCCGTGATCAGGATGACGCGCCCAGGCGCCAGAGAGCCTGGCTGCCCAATCATAGGGGCATTGGCAGTAGCCAGCTTGAATCGCAGAATGGGCGATTCTTCTTCCGACGTTTGCGCCGCGCCATTGACGTGAGCAGCCGCGAGTTCCAATGCCGGCGCGGGTTTGGGCGCTAGAGACGTTGACAGCAGATTGAGCATCCCTTTCAACGTCCGCTGCGCCTGCAGTTGTTCCATGTTATCGCCAGCGAAGGCGGGCTCCACCTGGGGATACTGGTCCCGAAATGCGCCCAGAATTTCCACCCGTTTGATGGAGTCAATGCCCAG
>JAGVTM010000447.1 GCA_019136785.1 Chloroflexota bacterium
GCACGTTCACCGCCTGACTGACGTTGACATCATCCCCATCCTGGCAGATGAAAACCCCGCCAGCTTCTCCTTCCACGAGACGCACTTTGCCTGGGGCGACCTCTCCGCCACGACCGCCGAAATTCGCGCCTTGCGCCAATCCGCCCTCCTCTCCTTCGGCAGTTGCAGTTTTGACGAACCCCGCCATGACTTGCAGCGCCAACTCCATTAACCATTCACAAGCGGTGCCTTCACCGCCATTCACCCATTCACCAATTAACCGTTGCCTCTGACATGCGCCAACAATCCTTCATTCCCGTTGCTCCCCAATCCCACTTCCCCATCCAAAACCTGCCCTATGGCATCTTCGCTCCTGCTGCGGGCGGCCCGCCGCGGGCGGGCGTAGCCATTGGCGACTACGTCCTTGACCTGGCGCAGTTGGAGCAATATGGCTTGCTGGAAACGGATTTCTTTGACCAGCCCGGCCTGAACACCTTTATGGCTGCCGGCTCAGATGTCTGGCTGGCGGTGCGCGCCGCCTTGCAGCATTTGCTAGACGCGAACACGCCCACCCTGCGCGATAATGTCGAACTGCGGCAAAAGCTGTTCTTCCCCCAGTCGCAGGTGGTTATGCATCTGCCGGCACAAATCGGCGACTACACCGACTTCTACTCCTCCCGTGAACACGCTACCAACGTGGGCATCATGTTTCGCGGCGCGGACAACGCCCTGATGCCCAACTGGCTGCACCTGCCCGTCGCCTATCACGGGCGCGCCAGTTCTGTGGTCCTCAGCGGCACGGACATCCACCGCCCTTACGGTCAGACCATCCGCGACGGCGCGGACGCGCCCACCTTTGGCCCTAGCCGCCTGATGGATTTTGAACTGGAGATGGGTTTCTTTGTGGGGCCAGGGAATGCCTTAGGCCATCCCATCCCTGTGAATACAGCGGCTAACCACATCTTTGGCCTGGCGCTGGTCAACGATTGGAGCGCCCGCGACATTCAAAAGTGGGAGTACCAGCCGCTTGGCCCCTTTCTGGCGAAAAATCTGGCGACTTCCATTTCCCCCTGGATCGTCACCCTGGCGGCGTTGGAGCCATTCCGCTGCCCTTCGCCGCCCCAAGCCCCCCCACCGCTGCCCTATTTGCAGAGCGAGGGCGATTGGGCTTATGATATTCACCTGGAAGTCCAGTTGCAGAGCGCCCAGATGGCGGCGCCTGCCGTGATAGCCCGCTCCAACTTCCGCACGCTTTACTGGAACATGTGCCAGCAGTTGGCGCATCACACCATCACCGGCTGCAACATGCGCCCTGGCGACCTGCTGGCTTCTGGCACAATCAGCGGCGCCACCCCCGACGCTTACGGCTCGCTCCTGGAACTCACCTGGCGCGGCAGCCGCCCGCTGGCTTTACCTGGCGGTGAGACGCGCAAATTCCTGGAAGATGGCGACCGCCTGACGCTGACCGGCTGGGCGCAGGGGGATGGCTTCCGCGTCGGCTTTGGCGAAGTCACCGGACGCTTGCTCCCCCCTTTGCCCTTATAATCTCGTGGCGCTCTTGTCGTCCTGGCGGTGAAATTTCCGCAGACAATCGTTTAAGCGCCGGCTTCGTCGGCTGCCGCGCCGTGCACGGCAAAGCGACGTACAAAATCCTCCACCAGAAGCAGGTTGCTGCCGGCATGTTTAATCGTTTGCAGCAGTTGCGTCATGGTGGCCACTTCTTCCACCTGCTCCGTCACAAACCACTGCAAAAAATTGTTCGTCGTGTGGTCTGACTCCGCCACGGCTAACGACACCAGGTTGTTAATCTGGTCTGTGACCTTCAACTCCTGCTGCAAAGCGAAACCGACCGCGTCGGCGGCATGGTCAAACTCATTTCGCAGCGCCGGAATGCCAGGGATAATGGGTTTAGCGCCGGTTTCCAACATGAAATGCACAAACTTCATGGCGTGCATCCGCTCTTCATCCGACTGGCGGTAGAAGAAACTCGCCAGGTCTGGCAGCCCTTCGTCGTCGAAGTAAACGGCAATAGCCGTATACTGCGCCGCTGCCGCGAACTCGCTCACAATCTGCGCGTTCAGCGCGTCTACCACTTTCTCTTTGATAATCATTGCGTCTCCTTATCGTGAGGTTGGAAATAAATCAGGAATAGCAAGGGCGTATGCTTGCACTTGAGAAAATAATCCGGTAATCCCGCCCCCATTGCCAGGGAAGGGGTAATGTAGGGCGAGGGGCGCTGCGCGCCCCTCGCCCTCCCCGAAAGCCCCCTTCCCCTGAAGGGGGAAGGGGGTTGGGGATGGGGGCCTGCTCCCCTTTTACCGGATTACTTCTTAAACCTCAACAATACGCCCCTACCATCCAACGCCTCCGTAGGCCTCCGTAGGGGCGTATGCCCCTGCGGGTCAGCGTTTTGCCTGATGGGTCTTTGCAGATTCCTGTTGCCCGCGCACAAATGCCGGCAACCATTGCCCAATAATACTAACTATTCAGGTGCGGCGCACCTCTGGCGACGATTTTTTGGAATCCTGGTCATTTTTCGGTAAACTTGGAATCCTCAATTAAGTTGTTCCCACAAAACAGGAGAGAAGCTTATGTTCAAACCCCGAGTTCGTTTGTTGTTATGGACACTACTGGCCCTGGCGGCGTTGGCGGTGGGTTACCAGACCACCCGCGCGGCTGCCACCAGCGGCGCGCAGGCGCCGCTAACCGGTCTGGACGCCGCTGGCGTACTGGCTGATAAATATATTGTGGTGTTGAAAGACAGCGCCAGCGATGCCGCTTTGTCTGCCGCCGTGACGACGGCCGAGGCGCTGGGCGGCAAGGTGGATTCTGTATATGGAACGGCGCTGCACGGTTTTGCCGGCACGCTGCCCGCTAACGCCCTCGCCGCCATCCGCAGTAATCCCAACGTGGCTTACGTGGAAGCGCAGCACCTGATGTTTGCCGACGTCACCTGGGGGCTGGATCGCATTGACCAGCGCAACCTGCCCCTGGACAACGTGTACAACGTCAGCGCCACCGGCGCAGGCGTGCACGCCTACATCATTGACACGGGCATCCGCATTACCCACAACGAATTTGAGGGTCGCGCTTCTGTGGGTTACGATGCCGTAGGCGATGGGCAGAACGGCAATGACTGTAACGGGCACGGCACGCACGTTTCCGGCACGGTGGGCGGCGTTACCTACGGTGTAGCCCCCGACACTCTGCTCTATGCTGTGCGCGTGCTCAACTGCGCTGGCTTTGGTTCCACGGCTGACGTGGTGGAAGGTGTGGATTGGGTGGCTGCCAACCATAACAGCCCGGCAGTGGCTAACATGAGCCTGGGCGGTTCTGTGTCTGCGGCGACCGATACGGCGGTGCAGAATGCTATTGCTGCCGGCGTTCACTTTGCCATTGCTGCCGGCAACAACAACGGAGACGCCTGCGATACCTCCCCCGCTCGCGTGCCCGAAGCGATTACCGTGGGCGCCACGGACAACACCGACGCCCGCGCCTCCTTCTCCAACTGGGGCCCCTGTCTGGACGTGTTTGCTCCTGGCGTGAACATCACCTCCGCCTGGAACAGCAGCGACTCCGCCACCAACACCATCAGCGGCACCTCGATGGCTTCGCCGCACGTGGCGGGCGTGATTGCCCTGGCTTTGCAGCAATATCCAGGCGCAACCCCGGCGCAAATCTCCACCCTGATTAACGACACCGCCACGCGCGGCGTCGTCAGCGATCCCGCCTGCTCGCTGAATCTGCTCATTTACGCCAAACTGACGCCCGATCCCAATCCCATCCCCGATCCTGGCCCCTGCCCCGATCCGGGACAGTGCGCGGCGAACACCGTCCTGCACGACGCCAATCTGTTCTCTGGTCTGGAAGCGTTGTCTGTGGCGGACAGCATCTACCGCTTCCGCGATTATGCTATGAGCGCCAGCGACGTGGGTCGTCACTATCGCGCCCTCTATGAAAGCCACACCAACCGCATCAGCTACTTGCTGCTGCGCTTCCCTGGGCTGCGGGCGCTGGCGGCTGACCTGTTGGTAGACGCCGCCCCTGGCCTGGAGCAAATCGCCGGGGCCAAAAATGACGCCATCCTGACGGCGCAGCAGGTAGCCCAACTGCGCCTGTTCCTGGCGCAGGTCGCCGCTGCCGACCGCCAGCTTAACGGCGGCGATCTGGCTGCCGCTATCGAGCAGGAAATGGCCCGCCTGGACTGGAGCGCCCTGGCTGGTCAATCCTTCGGTGACGCCTGGCAACTGATGATTTCCGAGTAGCCAATTCCACTGGCGAAAACGAGAAAACCTCAGGGGTTCGGCGGAATCCCTGAGGTTTTTTTTTGTGGCTGCCGCCAGGGAAGCCGCGCTATATTAGAGTAGCGACTGCCCAACGTCAGAGGCCGCAAAATAGTGATGAGGGCAAGTTTGGACGCGCACGCGCCCAAACTTGCCCAGAAAAGTGGGCGTCAGCCCCCGCCTAGGGCGGGGCTACCGCCGCAGGCGGGGCTGACGCCCTCAGGCAAATGTGCAATCTGTCAGGACAGGATACAATAGAAGCAAAGAAGTTACTATTCAGCTTCAGGGCGGTGCAAGGCACTGGCTGAACGATTTTGGTCTGTTGGAACTCCTGTGGCCAGCGCCTTGCACCTGTATAGTTAAAATCTGGTTGATGAGGATAGTTTAGCTATGACTGTACCCAAAACGAGCGCTGAGATTCGCAAAGCGTTTCTGGAGTTTTTTGAAGAGAACGGGCACAAGGTTGTGCCCAGTTCGCCGCTGCCCAATCACGACAATCCCACGTTGTTGTTTACGAATGCCGGCATGAACCAATTCACCGACGTCTTTCTGGGCAAAGAAAAGCGGGATTACCATCGCGCTGTCTCTGCCCAAAAATGTATGCGCATCCAGGGCAAGCAAAACGACCTGGAAAACGTTGGCCCCTCCGTGCGCCACCACACCATGTTCGAGATGTTGGGCAACTTCTCCTTTGGCAACTATTTCAAAGAACAAGCCATTGACTTTGCCTGGACATTCCTGACAGGCGTGCTGCAACTGGACAAACAACGGTTGTGGGCCACCATTTACACCGATGACGACGAGGCGGAGCGGTATTGGCAGAGGCACTTACCCCCAGAACGCATCTTGCGTTTTGGCAAGAAGGACAACTTCTGGGAAATGGGCGAGACTGGCCCCTGCGGCCCCTGCTCTGAAATTCACTATTACCTGGGTCCGCTGGCAGAACAAACGGCAGCCGGGGTCAACGTAGATGACGCTTACCTGGAACTATGGAACCTGGTCTTTATGCAGTTTGAGCGGGACGAAAGCGGCGAACTCCACCCGCTGCCCCACCCCTCCATTGACACAGGCATGGGGCTGGAGCGCGTGGCGCGGGTGATGCAGGACGGCGATAGCAATTATGATACCGACCTGTTCCTGCCCGTGATGGATCGCCTGCAAGCGTTGTTGGGGCACTCCGCCGCGGAGCGGGCAGACCAATGCGTGGCTTACCGCGTCATTGCTGACCATGGCCGGGCAGCTACTTTTCTAATAGGGGATGGCGTCATCCCTGGCAATGTGGGCGAAGGGTACGTCATCCGCATGATCATTCGCCGCGCTGCCCGCTTTGGGCGCAACCTGGGTTTTACCCGGCCGTTCCTGGCTGAAGTTGCTGACGTGTTGGTGGATACAATGGGCGACGTCTACCCGGAACTGCGACTGCGGCGGGAGCATATTAAGCACATCCTGACCCAGGAAGAAGTGCGCTTTAACCGCACGCTCGATTCGGCGCTGGCTCGCCTGGACAATTTGCTGGCGGAGCTGCGGCAGCAGGGCGAAACGCAGATAGATGGCGATACAGCTTTTACCCTGTATGCGACTTACGGCTTGCCTCTGGAAATCACCCGCGACGTCGCCAAAGAACACGATTTCACCGTAGATGAGGCTGGTTTCAACGCGGCGCGAGACGCGCACGCTCAAGCCAGCGGCGCGGGCGCGTTCGGGCAGTACAGCATGGGCGCGGACGTGTTTGGCGATGTGCTGGCGGAACTGGTGCGGGCGGGCAGGCTGCCGGCATCTGGCGTAGATTACGACCCGTACAGCGGCCCCGAAATGGAATCAGAAATCCTGGCGCTGGTGCAGGACGGGCAGACGGTGACCTCGGCAGGCGCGGCGCAAGGAGCGGGCGCAAAACTCAGTATCATTACGGGCGCGACGCCCTTTTACGTGGAGGCTGGCGGCGAAGTCAGCGATACGGGCGTCATCGCCATTCCCGAAACAGGCAGCGAATTTCGCGTGGACGACACCCGCCGTCCCATCCCTGGTCTGGTCATCCATATAGGTGAAATCGTGCGCGGCGCATTCCACCTGGGGCAAACGGCCCTTCTCCGCGTAGATGATGCCCGCCGCTGGGATATTCGTCGCAACCACACGGCTACGCACTTGCTGCACCGCGAATTGCGGGCGCACCTGGGTACGCACGTTACCCAGGCCGGGTCGCTGGTTGCCCCGGACCGGCTGCGCTTTGATTTTACGCACGCCCACGCCGTGGACGCAGATCAACTGGCGGCTATTGAACGCGCCGTTAACAAAGCCATCTGGCGCGACCTCCCCGTCAACGCCCTGCATATGAAGCAAAAAGAGGCCGTTGACGCGGGCGCTATGGCCCTGTTTGGCGAAAAATATGGGGACATCGTGCGCACCATTCAAATCGGCAGCAATGGTCGCCAGCCATTGTACAGTTTTGAATTATGCGGCGGTCTGCACGTCAACCAGACAGGCGAGATTGGCTTGTTCCATTTCATCCACGAAGAAGCAGTCGCTGCCGGCATTCGCCGCGTGGAAGCCGTGACCGGCGCGGGTGCGCAGGCTTTCGTCAGCGAACGGTTGGGCGCGCTGGCGCGCCTGTCGCACAAACTGAACGCCCCCGTTGCCGAGTTAGAGACCAGGGTGGAGACGCTGCTGGCTGACCACAAGGCGCTGCAAAAGGCGCACGAATCGCTGCGCCGCCGCCTATTGTTAGCGCAGTTCGACGAACTGGCGGCGCAGGTGCGGACGGTGCAGGGCGTTTCGGTGCTGGCGGCAGCCGTCGCCGACGCCGACGCCGAAGGCTTGCGTGAGCTGGCCGACCGTCTGCGGGACAGAAATATTGGCGACGTTATTGTGTTGGCTTCCGTGCCCGATGAACGCCCCATTTTGGTGGCAATGGTGCAGAAACCGCTGCTGGCGCGCGGCGTCCATGCCGGCAATCTGGCCCGTGAAGTCGCCAAAATCATGGGCGGCGGCGGCGGCGGGCGACCCGACATGGCCCAGGCGGGCGGCAAAGATGCCGCCAGTCTGCCCGCAGCCCTGGCGGCTGTGCCCGGTCTGGTGGCTGGCGCTCTCCGCCCGGCGTAAGCCAGACTGCCAGGTTGCCCAATTGCGCTCTGGCTATGATGTCTCCAGCTGTAATCTACCTGGATGAAGAGGACGATCTCGTTTCCATCTGTGATCGTCTCGACTGGAGCGGCGCGTCGCGCGTCATCCTGGCGCTGCCCGCCGCCGCAGGCGGGACAGCCGCCGCAGGCGGGACAGCCGCCGCAGGCGGGACAGCCGCCGCAGGCGGGACAGCCGCCGCAGGCGGGACAGCCGCCGCAGGCGAACTGTTAACTGAGGCGATTGACCTGGTGCGGCTGCGCCGCTTTGCCGAGGCGCGCCGCATCGAAGTGGGGCTGGTCACCCGCGATAGCCGCATCCGCCAAAACGCCAGAGCGCAGGGCATACCCACCTTCGGAACTGTCCGAGCGGCGGAACGGCGGCGCGCCTGGCGGCATACCCGCCGGCGCCTTTCGCCTGCACCCAGTCTGCATGAGGATGATCGGCGGGAGATGGCGCGGCGCATGACGCCTGTTCCCTTGTGGCAGCGTTGGTTGTGGCGGTATGCCGGCACTCTCCTCTTTTTCACCGTTCTGGCTGCCCTCTTTGTTGGTGCAGTCTATATCCTGCCGGGAGCCACGCTGACGCTCAAGCCACAAATCGAACCCATTCAAGTCTCGCGCCAGATTGTAGCCGACCCCCAACTGGACAGCGTCAACTACAGCGGCGCGTCCGTGCCTGGACGGCGGCTGGTGGTTACCACCGAATGGCGCGCCGACGTAGAAACGACAGGCAGCATTGAAGTACCCGATGCGCCCGCGCGGGGCGCAGTCATCTTTGCCAATCGCCTGCCGCAACCGGTAACCGTGCCGGCAGGCACGCGCGTTACCGCCACCGCTGGTCAACTACAGACCTTTCAAACCATTGCCGCCGTAGAGGTGCCCGGCGTTATTGGTGGTACGGCAGAAGTGGAAGTCGTTGCCGTGACCCCTGGCCCGCAAGGGAATGTGCCCGCCAATACCATCAATCGCCTGGAAGGAGCGCTGGCCTTGCAGTTGGAAGTGCGCAATCTGGACGCCCTTACGGGCGGAGCCACTCGCCTGGTGCGAGCCGTGACGACCGCCGACCAGGAGCGGCTGCGGGCGCAGGTCTGGCAGCAGTTGCAGACTTTGGCTGTCGCCGAGATGGAACTGCTGCTGTCTGAGAACGAGTTCCTGGCGCGCGACTCCTTGCGTCTGCTCCATCTTGAACACGAGACGTACTCGCGGTTTGTGGGGGAACAGGCGGATCGGTTAACGCTGGAAATGCGCGCCGAACTGCAAGCCACCGCCGTAGATGAATCACAAGCCGTGGGCCTGGTTTATGAGCAGTTGGCGCAGGCGGTGCGCACAGGTTATGAGTTGGTTCCCGAAACGTTGACTTTCCGCAGTGGGGACGTGTTTGGCGTGGATAATCAGGGGCGGGTAAGTTTTGAGATGATCGGGCAGGGTTTCGTGGCCGCCCAGCTAAACCTGGACGGTCCGCTGCAAGCCGCTGCCGGGCAGCCGCTCCCCTCAGCCCTGGCTTACCTCAACCAACAACTGCCGCTGCGCGACTATCCCGCCGTACAAATTCGCCCCCCCTGGTTTGCCCGCCTTCCCTATCTGCCGCAGCGCATTCGCATTCAGGTAGACATCGGCAGCTAACCACCCCCCTGCTGCCCGTCTTCTGCTGTCTGTTGCCTGTTGTCTGTTGCCTGTTTTCCGTTGCCTGTTTTCTGTTGCCTGTTTTCCGTCGCCTGTTGCTCCGTAGCTTCGCGCTCCATTTGCGAGACGGCGCGCGCCACATTTTCGATAGCCACCCGCTGTTTGCGGTACAGATCCGATTCGCTCATGGCCAGGCGGCGGGCTATGTCCCTCACTTTCTGCCCCTGCACAAATTTTAGCTCCAGAATGTTATAAAGAATCCACTCCGTCGCCGTCA
>JAGVTM010000268.1 GCA_019136785.1 Chloroflexota bacterium
ACCTCATGTCCGCTCGTATCCCTGAAGCGTTTTCTGATCTGTTTGAGAGGCCCATTGTGGTGGTACTGGCGACGGTGATGCCGGATGGACAGCCGCAGGTGACGCCGATGTGGTGCGACCGGCATGGCGACCAGATTTGGGTGAATTCGGCTGTTGGGCGGCAGAAGGATAGAAACATGCGCGCCCGGCCACAGGTGACGGTGCTGGTGGTTGATCCGGCTAATCCGTACCGTTGGCTGGAAGTGCGGGGGCGCATTGTGGAAACAGCGACGGGGGATGCGGCTATTGCCCACATAGATGGACTGGCGCAAAAGTATATGAACGTGGCGAAGTATCCGCTGCCGGCAGGCGAAGAACGCTGTATCTACAAGATCGAACCGGCGCGCGTGAACGCCAGCCGCGGTTGAGAGCGCGTCTGCCAGCTATGAAGACCATCCTGCACATTGAAGATGATCCGCGCAATTTACTGCTGGTGCAGCGCATCCTGGAGCGGCATCCTTATCGCCTGCTGGATGCCGGCACGGGCGAACAGGGGTTGGAAGTGGCTGCCCGCGAACGACCGGATTTGATATTGGTGGATTTGGGTCTGCCCGACATTGATGGGCAGACGGTGGTGCTGCTGCTGCGGGAGTTGGATCCGCTGGCGCACACGCCGATTGTGGCGATTACGGCCTGGCCGCGGGAGATTGCCCTGGACATGGCGGAGCGGTATGGCTGTGATGGCTGTATTTTGAAGCCGATTGACGTGCGCCAGTTCCCGGCGCAGTTGGCTGCCTATTTTGAGTGATTGCACTGATTGGCGGACAAAACTTATTTTTACCGCAAAGCCTGCCAAGAACACAAAGGAAGAATCTTCGCGTTCTTGGCGTCTTGGCGGTGAATTTTTAATCTGTCAGTCAATCAGGTGATCGCGCTAATTTTGTTCCCAGAGGGGCGCTCTGAAACTGCTTACGGCTGATCAATTTGGCCTGGAAGAATTGGCCGCCGTCTATAACCAGACGCGCATAGATTACCTGGTGCCCATGCCCATGAACGCGGCGCGTTTGGGGGAATATGTTCACGTGTATGACGTGGACTTGTCCGCTTCTTGCGTGCTGCTGGATGAGGCGGGTCTGTTTGGGTTGGGCATGTTGGGCGTGCGGCCGGGGCGGGCGTGGATCACGCGGCTGGGGGTTGTGCCGGAAAGGCGGCAGGCAGGGGCGGGACGAGAGATGATGTCGTTTTTACTGGCGACGGCGGCGACGCGGGGGTTGGAGACGGTGTGGTTGGAGGTGATTAAGGGGAATGTGCCGGCATACACCCTGTTCCAGCGACACGAGTTCCACGAAACGCGCGAACTGCTGGTGGTGCGCCGTTCGCCCATCTGGCGTGGTGCGGGGGCGGCAGCGGCCCAGAGCATCCGCGCTATTGAACCGCTCAGCCAGGCGGCGACTCTGTCGCTGCTGTCCCAGCGGCAGGAGCGCCCCAACTGGCTCAATGAAACAGAATCCATGCGCAATGTCCGCCAGCTAGAAGCGTTGATGGTGCATTGCCACGACGGCGGTTATGGCTGGGCCAGCTTCGACGTGGGCAAGTTCCAGCTATCGCGCATTGTGGTGGACGTTCTCCAGGGCGATCCGGCGACGGTCGCCGCCGCCATTTTGCAAGCTATCCACCAGCATTACCCGCGTAAAGATACGGTAATTGAGAATATTGCTGCCGACGATCCCAAGTGGCCGGGGTTTCAGCAGGTGGGGTATTTTGATTCTTTCCGGCGGATTGAGATGGTGAGGGGGAAGGGGGAAGGAAGAAGGGAGAAGGCAGAAGGGAGAAGGAAGAAGGAAGAAGGCAGAGGGAAGAAGTGATAGAAAGTGAGATGATTGTTCCTACGCCGGACGCGGTGGCGGGGGCGGTGGGGCGGTTGGCGGGGGTGGTGAATCGGACGCCGGTGGTGACGTCGCGCACGTTGAATGCGCAGTGTGGGCGGCAGGTTTTTTTGAAGTGCGAGAATTTTCAGCGGGTGGGGGCGTTTAAGTTTCGCGGGGCGTATAATGCTATCAGCCAGTTGACGCCGCAGCAGCGGGTGCGAGGGGTGGTGACGCATTCCAGCGGCAATCATGCGCAGGGGGTGGCGTTGGCGGCGAAGTTGTGGGGCGTGCCGGCATTTATCGTCATGCCCGACGATGCGCCAGCAGTGAAGCGCGCGGCGACAACGGGCTATGGCGCGACGATTATTTCCTGCCCCGCCGCTGAGCGCGAAGAACGCTCGGCGGCGCTGGTGCGCGAGCAGGGGTATACGCTGATTCACCCGTATGACAATGAGCATGTGATTGCCGGGCAGGGCACGGCGGCCTGGGAGTTGTTTGAGGAAGTGGGGGAACTGGACTTATTGTTTGTGCCTGTGGGCGGCGGCGGGTTGATCAGCGGTACGGCGCTGGCGGCTGCCGCGCGCTGCTCCGGCTGCCGCGTGGTGGGGGTGGAGCCGGAGATTGCCGCGGACGCTAACCGCTCCTTCCGCAGCGGCGTAATTGAGACGCTGCCTACTGTGCCGGATACCATCGCCGACGGCTTGCGCACGCGCTTTATTGGGCAGCGGAATCTGGCGGTTATGCGGCAGTATGTGGCGGATATGACGACGGTGAGCGAGGCGGCGATCCGGGAGACGCTGTATTTTGTGTGGCAGCGGTTGAAGCTGGTGATTGAGCCGAGCGCGGCGGTGGCGCTGGCGCCTATCTTGCTGGGAACGTATCAAGGGGCGGGTGAGCGGGTGGGAGTTATTTTGAGCGGGGGGAATGTGGAGGTAGACGGACTATTTTGATGGGACGCTGATGACGCTGATAGAGCGCAGATGGATGGATGGGGTTCACGCGGAGGCGCGGAGGGCGCGGAGAAGATAGGACGCAGATGGCGCTGATGAAGCGCAGATGGGCGCGGAGAAATCGGCGCGGATCGGCGGGGCATCAGCGTTATCTGCGTCCAGTTTTTAACCCGTGTACGGTTTCTACGGGATAGTAAAGCCGTCAAAGAAGATGATGTTGCCGCTGGAATTGGGGTTGTGCGTGCCCAAGACGCGGATGGTGACGGTGTGCGTCCCGTTGGATAAGCCAGCAATGGATTCAGGGACCTGGAACTGCCAGGAAGGGCTGTAAGTATCCACCAAATCTACTGAACCATCCACGATGACCAGCGCCTGACCACACATAGGGCACTTAGCTGTGGTCCAGCTAAAAGCCGTGCCACTAAAAGTGAAAGTGATAAATGCACTGGCTGTCTGGGACAGACGCAGGCTGCCCTGGCGCGCCGGCGCCAGCGCCAGACCGCTCCAGCGGGTGTAGATGACGGAAGGATGGCTGTCGTCAACTATGTTCAGGTTCACCTGGAAAGCATCCAGGCGGACTTCTGTGCCGCTGGAAGCGGCATTTTTCTGGCCTGAAGGCAGGAACAAGATCAGGTGCAGGCTGTTGGCGAGTCCGGCGTATTGCACGGGCACGTTACAGGCGGGCGCGGGAGCGTACAAGTCCAGGGTGGGCTGCGGCGCGCCGTCAATTAACACGTTGGCGATGCCCAGGTTGGGGCCCTTGCAGACGCGCAGGATGACGCTGGTGGCTGGCTGCGTGGTGCGGTAAGCCAGGTATTGGCTCGTTTGCACGGCAGCGCGGTAGCCGCCGCCCAGGGCGGTGGCGTCCAGCCCGCCGTACCAGCCGTCGTACTGGATGCTGTAATCGCGGTCATCCACGACATCCACCGGCGGCGGCGTGGGGGTGTGGGTGGGCGTGGGGGTGGGCGTGTCTGTCGGTATGGGGGTGGGCGTGGGGGTAGGTGTCAGAGGGTTGACTCCTGCCCAAAATCCAGACACAATCTGGTAAGTTGGCCCCTGCATTAACCCTGCCTGAAAAGTCTGGCCACTGCTGCCACGGATCGTGAATCCGGGTGACGTTTTTTCGCCGCCACCCATGCTAAAGAGACTACGCCCCAGGGTGTAGTTGAGAGAAACTGACAACGGCAATTCAAGTTGGACAGTTACGGTGGCCGAAAGGATAGGAGACAGATTGCCGGCATAATCTCGTACCTGAGCATGAACTGTCTGGATACCTGGTTGATCTGCCAGGACCCAGGGGAATATAGGCGCATAAGTTTGCCAATCTGTCCAATCTTGACCATTGGCACTGAACCTCATCGCGGTTACTCCACTTTCTTGATCCTGCGCAGCCAGATGCAAGGTTACGGGGAGGACGTAGCTTGTTGCTGTCCCCTGCCCCACCATTACTTCTCCTTCGGGTAGAGCCACATCGTAACGCCAGACGGCTTTTGTCTGCCAGGGGCCAATATTGCTGGCACTATCCATTGCTGCCACACGCAAATAACGCACAGCCGTTTTCACATCGGGGGGGAGCGTTTCTGTCGGTTGAAAGGCAGGTTGCATCACCAGCGTTTGCCCTTCGCCCTGAGCCTGCTCTCCCCAATAAACCAAGTACCCCTTTACTCCATTGATATCAGCGGCAGCGGACCAGGTAAATGCCGGCATGGTCGCATCATTTGTCCAGGGGAGCGTTCCTGTAACATCTGACCCAGACACAGGGGGGGCCGTATCAATTACAAAAGGCCCCAGGTGCGCCATGTCGCTGCCATTGCCTAAACCGTCTACCGCGCGAAGATGAAAAAACCAGACGCCATCAGTCAGTGGCGGGTGCGTCACACCTGACGCATTGGGGGGCAGCTCCAGGCGAGGCGTAATCATGGTGGCAGGTTCGTTGTCCCAACGATAGGCATATCCAGCAACGCCAGTCGTTTCAGGTTGCAGGGGAGGTGCCCAGCTTATCTGGATACGCCGGGCCGTTGCCGGTACACCTATCTGGTGTGTGCGACTACGCAGGTCTGTGGGAGCTGGTAGCGTAAGCACGTTGGCCAAAACAAACGAAAGATCCGTTTCTCTGGCAGCCATATCTCTTTCGTCCTGAGACTCTGTCAAGGGAGAAGCCATGACTGACGCTGCCGGCATAGATGACAACCTGGACATGCCAACTTCTCCAGCAAAAGCACCCAGATTGGGGCGGGGCAATGTTTTACTTGTCTCGCGGTTAATAAGAGCACAGCCACAGCAGCCACCGCTGCCAATAGTGCCATCGTTGTAAATCTGACCAGAAGGTGCACATTGGGTGTTACCATTTTTGATCAGGCAGCCTTGGTACTCCGCCACGCCTTCTTGCACAGTCCAACCGCCGATATCGTGTCCATTAACTGCTTGCGAAATGCCATTTTTACGCAAGCTGAAATGCTGGTGTGGCCCCATGGCGCTTCCACCGCAACCTATTTGAGTAGAGATGTTACCCAGAAGTTGCGCACGTGAAATGGCCTGCCCATTGCTGACAGCAATATTCGTCAGGTGATAGTAACCCGTTTCCCATCCATCCGCATGAACGATGCGCACAAAATTGGGACAATCTAGATAGGCGACACCGTCACGGGCGGCACGAACCTGACCACTACTGCCAGTAAAGTCCAATGCACTCCAAGGATGGTTGCCAGAACCATCATTACTATGTGGCCCCCCAGTCAATGTCCAGGTTTCGCCAGTTGCCCAGGGTAGACTCAAAAAAGCCGAGCCATCGCCAGCAATTCCTTCATCCAATAAGATTGACCGAGTTGCTGGATCGACGAGTTGTAACGGTGCAGATTCTAGCCAGACACGGAATTGTGCTGTATATTGGAGTGCTACCTGCCAGCCATGCACAGTCTGCTGAGCCACAAATAGCCGACCTTCCGGACCAGCATTTGCCTGTGCAGGTGCCATTAGGCCAATGGTTCCAATGGCCCAACTATCAAGAATTGTTATGTTGGAAATGAAAATGCCGGCAGCCGATGCTCCCGCGCTCGACTTTTCCACCTCCTTTTGTACGGCTAGTACCAGACTCGTATCAGGTGACCCGTTAGGATTTGCCTTCCCTTCGATTGCGCCAGATGCTGGTGACGCCATTGTCCCAATAGCAATCCAGGTTAGCAGCAGATATAACCTGTACAAGGATATATTCGCTTTGCTCATATTTCTCTCCCCATCACCATTTACGAATCATGGCCTTAATCAAACCACGTTCGCCGACTAAGTCCTGTAGGGCCTGTCCGATTACTGTGCCCGGAGCAGGATTGTTGTTCACCATGGCATAGCCGGGCACGTTGGAGGTCACCAAAATATCACCCGCCTGTACAGGCCCCAGCACCTTTACAAGTTCCGCCCCCAAAACGATGGGTTTACCTTGCCTGTCGGCCACGGCCATGACCAGACGGTCGTTGGCTACAACGCAACGATTCAATGCTTGCATCTCTCCTGACCAGCAGAGCAGGTCACCCAGAGTGAATTCGTCAATCTGCCCGGCGCTTCGTTGTGCAGGGGTGAGTAGATTCGCCTCAACGTAAGCACCACTGGTGATACTGCCGGCAACGCAATCCTGACTTATGCCCGCAGATATCTGCTGTATGTCTGATTCCCCGGGGTGATTTTGGGCCACATTACACATACCACCAATGGTTAGATTACCACTGACATATACATCATCATGCAAAGTAAGTGTGTTGAAAGTGCCATCACCGGCGTCAATTGTCAAATCAGTGTTTGCGGGGCTGGCAATATCTCCTTGAATAAGAAGATCATCATCAATCCCCCCACTGACATCTGGCCAACTTATTTGTCCCGCCTCATCTACGCGAAAGATAATCTTCCTAGGGGCAACATAACCGCCGGCATCTCGAATGATCTCGAATTTCTCACCGGTTTCATTGTTATTTTTGTCGAGAAACACCGCAAACAGGCCTTCATCTGCCACCATTCGCAGATTACTTGGAGTGCTTGCGATAACTTGATTAGCTCCATAAGTAATGGTGTCAACATTGATAATATCGTGCCCCGTAGCATCAATCGTGCCTCCGAATTGGGCAGCCCCTGACGTGGTCAGCGTGCCTTCATTACTCCCTCCTCCCAGTGGATCTGTACCTATCCCGACCTGAAAAAAGCGAGCACCTCCAGACCCCCCTTGTTCAAGCGAACCTTCAACAGCAAGATCGTTCCCATCCATTGGTGCAAAAGCAGG
>JAGVTM010000147.1 GCA_019136785.1 Chloroflexota bacterium
GGTTGGCGCGGAAGGCGCAGGCAAAAGAACCCTTGTTTACAGCCTGGCGCAGTTGTTGGTGGAAGGCAAGGGCCCAGACAATTTGCGTTCCGTGGTGCAGATCAATGAAGCAGCGCTGCTGGAGAATCCGCTGGCGGCGCTGCGGGCCGGGCTGCGGCGAGCCAGCGGCGGCATTCTGTTAGTGCCTGGTATTGAACGCTTTTTTGCCAGCAAACTGCGCGCCCGGTTCCCCGAACAGGTCAGCCGCGACCTGCACAAAGCCATCCTGGGCAATGAGCAGGCAATCATCGGCACAGCCACGGTAGCCGAATTTGACCAGTTAGCCCAGGAGCCGCTGGTGCGGGAGCGAATGCACCGCCTGGACGTGCCGCCAACCACGCGGGAAGAGACCAACCAGATTTTGGCGCTGCGCGACCCGCAGTTGGAGCAAGATTATGGCCTGGTTATTACGGTGGACGCTACCAGCACGGCAGTAACATTGGCGGACCAATATTTGAAGAGCCGGGTTATGCCGGCATCAGCCATCCAACTCATCGAACGCGCCTGCGCCCTGGTCAAAATGGTTACCGACGAGCACATGGAAACGCTGTACGAAATCCCCGCCGATGGACGTGTGGACAGCGATGACGTGAAAATGGCGGCCAGCCTGCTGGCCAAAGTTCCCCTGAGCAAGCTCAGCCAGGATGAATCCAGCCGCTACGCCAACATGGTGCAGCATTTGGGGCAGCGCATTATCGGTCAGGAAGAAGCCGTTATGGCCATCAGCCGCGCCGTCAAAACGGCCCGCGTGGGCTTGCGCAGTCCGGATCGTCCCATTGGTTCCTTCCTCTTCCTGGGCCCCAGCGGCGTGGGCAAGTCGGAACTGGCGAAAGCCCTGGCTGAATTCATGTTCGGCAGCGAAGACGCTATGCTCACCCTGGATATGAGTGAATATCAGGAAGAAGCCAGCCTGAACCGTCTCATTGGCGCACCGCCGGGGTATGTGGGCTTTGAGGGCGGCGGCCAGCTCACCAACTTCATGCGCGAACACCCATACACGGTGGTGCTGTTTGACGAAGTAGAAAAAGCGCACCAGCGGGTATTCGACGTACTGCTGCAAGTGATGGATGAGGGGCGTCTCACGGACAATCAGGGGCGCACGGCTACTTTCAGCGAAGCGGTGATCATTATGACCAGCAATCTCGGTTCGCAACATTTGCTGGTTCCCGCCATTGGCCAAACAGAGCGCGAGCTGGTCATGTTAGAAGTGCGCCGCTTCTTCCGCCCCGAATTCCTCAACCGCCTGGATGACATTATTGTCTTCCACCAGCTTAATGCCGAACAGTTGGCTCTGATTCTGGACCTGATGTTGAAAAAGGAGTTTCAACTGGCGGGCAAGCAGGGTTTGCAGCTAGAATTAACGCCGGCGGCTAAAACATGGCTGCTGGCGCAAAACGACCAGCCCGAATTTGGCGCCCGCCCATTGCGGCGGATTATCGCCCGCCACTTACGTGAGCCGCTGGCAGACTTCTTACTACGTCACGGCGGCAACAGAGCGGCGCAGGTGCGCGTAGATGCTGACGCCAAAGGTCTTTCTTTTGACATGCAGCCCACCGGCCAGCGTTGAGCGGGGCGGCGCACGCGGACAGTGATGAGTATGAGCGAACAAATCACACAGATGAGCAAAGCCGAGATGTTAGAAAAAATGGCGGGGGAGCGCGCCCACCTGGAAGCTGTCCTGGCGCAGCTAACGCCGGCGCAAATGGTTCTGCCAGGCGTGGAAGCGGATTGGTCTGTCAAGGACATCCTGGCGCATATCGCCGCCTGGGAAGAGTTTATGCGCACACGCCTGACGGCAGCGCTGCGCGGGGAAACGCCAGACACGCCGCAATCGGACGCCGAGGTAGATCGGATGAATGCTGAATTCTTCCGGGCGTATAAGGCCCTGCCGCTGGCAGACGTGTTGGCCACATTTGCAGACTCTTATGCGCAGTCACGCCAGCTTGTGGGGGACACGCCTGAAGCCGATTTGCAGGACGCGGAGCGGTTCCCCTGGCGGCAGGGGCGTCCCCTGTGGCTGCTGGTGGGGGGCAACACCTGGTGGCATTACGAAGAACATTGCCGGTCCATTGAAACATGGCTGGCGCAAAACAATTAAAAACAAAGGATGCGAGATGACTCACCCCAAAAAAGCGATTGTGTTGGAGAGAATTGCCGGCACGCGCCAGGAACTATTCGATCTGCTGCAAACCCTGAATGACGCCGACTGGCAAACCCAGGTATATGCCGATGGCGACCAGTGGAACCTGTTAGACCTGCTGCGCCACATGACCTCCGCCGAAAAGAGTATGACGCTGTTAATGGAAAACATCCGTCGCGGCGGTGAAGGAACGTCGTCGGAGTTCGACCTGAACCGCTGGAATGCGTCGCAGGTGCGCAAGCAGCAGGATAAGACGCCCGCCGGCTTGATGGCGGAGATGGAAGCGAACCGTCAAGGACTGTTGGCTTTTGTTGAGTCATTATCCGCCGAGGATTGGGAAAAACAGGGACGGCACGGCTCTGGTCAAGTTATGAGCATTTATGAAATCGTGAAAACCATCGGCCTGCATGAAAAAATGCACTTGCAGGACATTCGCGCTGTTTTAGGAAATGGGCTTAAAATGACCTGACCAACGCACCCAGGATAACGTGGGGTTTACGGCATTGAATAGGCGTTCGTCAGCCGTCCCAAAGTCGCAGCCAGTATACTCGGCTAGCGCCAGATAATGAGCATCATAATTAGTAAAATGCCGGCATCAACGCAGACCTGTGAAGCCATCTGGCTGCTCCTCACGCACCTCTTCTAAAACAGAAGTTGAATCAGCATGATAACCGGCTTCAGCCACAGCTTCGCGTACCTGGCCTGTTTCGCGCAGCAAATTCAGTTGTTGGCTCTGGTAGGCCATACTCATTTTCTTGTTGGAGCGTCTCTAGCAGGTGTAAATCTTCGATGCTAATCAATGCTGTACGCTCTTTTCCATGAGACAACAAGATAATGCGTTGTCCACCATAGGCAGCCTGATTGATAACTGCGTGTAGATTTTGCTTCAATTCCGTCAGAGAGATACTTTGAACCGTCACAACCTTTGTACCTCAATCAACAAATCGTACAAAAAATACAAATCGTACGTATTGTACCATATCGCGGGGCTTGCCAAAGATAACGGCTGGCGGGCAGGCGCGCTGCTTTTGGGCAGTTAAGGAGCAAGGGGCAGTCAGAAAATGCCGGCAATGAGCGTCAGTAAGGTGGTGGCAACGCTCGCTTTCAAATATTCGCCAAATTGGACTGCACGAATTTGACATAAAAAGACCGGTTTCGATTTTTGGGAAGTTATGCCAGCGCTTACATCACTACGGATAGAGATTTTCGCGCATTAAGGCTTTTCTGATAGCGACCCGTTCAGGAACATTCATTCCCAACAAAAACACAGTACCACGACCAATTGTCGTGAGACCTATAACATACGCCCCCTTAAAGGCAAAGTGATCTTGCCATAATTGCACACGCGGGTTGAACAGGGGCACAACATCCCCTGTTAACGGGTCAATCGTGGTTAAATCAGAACCTTTCCGGCGATTGCATGCCAGACAAGCCAGCGCCAAATTTTCGGCTACGGTTTGCCCTCCATGTTTACGCGCAACCAGATGGTCTGTTTCATGAGCATAGGGGGAAACGTCTTGGTGAATCAGGCAGTACTCACAATGACCGGCGGCTCGTTCAATAACGAGTTGACGTAAAGCGGGGGAAACAGAGTCGCTCATGAGGTTTCATTTGAAATGGTCAATTCGTGATGGGCGCGCGCTTTCAGAAGCGTCATCATCTGTTCAATCTGCTCATAGATATCCAGTTCCGCTTCTTCAGCGATGCTCAAGCCATCTTCACGATTCTTGTCTAGCAGAGCACGCAAACGCGCTTGCGTTTCTTCGGAAACCTTATAATCTAAAATCTCCTCTGGCGTTGGGCTGTCTATTAGAAAGTCAAGGATGTCTGCGTAGACGACAGGAGATGGGGCTTCGGAAGTGAGTGTATCTGGCATAGGCGGGACATCCGTCACTGAAGGCATTGACCAGGCAATTTTCTGCAAAAGAGTAGGAAGGTGATCGTGAATAGGCGCCAGACGGGCAGCGACATCATCGTGGATCCAGACGGTTAGTTCAATCATCATTATTTCTCCTGTCGTCAGTGCAAAATACGCAACCAAATGAATGTTCTCACATTACCCTGGCTGCGCGTATATAGAGCCAGATTATAGCAGAAAGCGCAGGTTGTTGGTCTCTGCGAAGATTTCAAGGTGATGGCGGGGCAGGTATAGCAGCCGGGCTTCTTTATATCCGGCGCTTGTCAAAGACAACGGCAGGCGCGCCGCTTTTGGGCAGTTAGGGAGCAGGGGTCAGCCCAAAAATGCCGGCAGTCAGCGCACGTGAATGGTTGCGAGCAGGAAGGCATCGGTGATCTGCCCGTTCAGGCGGGTAAGGAGGCGAGCGGTGGGGTCGGTGAGGTCATAAAGACCGAGGAGTAGGGTGTAGTCGCCAACAGGGGTGTCAGGGGGAACCAACAGCCCCAGGTTGTCTATTACGGTTTCGCCGGGAACCCAGGTGGTGGTCAGGGCCAAACCGCCGCCGGGTTCGCTGTCCCGCTGGGCTATCAAGCCATCTGGTCCCAGCAGATGCAGGAACAGTTTGTAGCGCGTGTCAATGGGCGCCAACGCCTGCCAGAACAGCGTCACCTGGATGATTTCACCAGGGGCGACCGTGTCGCTGGCCAGGGTGTATCCTTCCAGGCGAATTTGCGAGCCAAACAGCAGGTTGACGGGCGTTTCTATTTGGGCGGCGGCGGCTGACGGCAGGGCGTAGATGACGAAGCGGACGTCGCCCACCCATTCGTCGGCAGCTTTGAAGGCGTGGCTGTCCAGCCAACGCTCAACCAGACGCTCAGGATCGCGCTCGGCTTCGCCCCAAAACAGGGCATAGAGGCGGGTATGGCGGGCGGCTATCTGGCTCAGTTCGGCGTCTATGGCGGCGGCATCGGGAATACCGCGCGGGATAGGATAGACGGGCGCAGGCCCTTTGTAGTAGTAGGTAAATACTTCCCATTGGTTGGGCGCATTGAGCAGGATGCCATCGTTTTCGCCTGGGGCGGCGGCAATTCGCGCCGCCATGCCGCGATAGTCGGCGCGGGCATAGGCGGGATTGCCATACAAATTGAGCAAAGAGACGCCTGTGCCCCAGAAAAACATACCCGCGAGCAGGAGCGTGAAGACGCGGCTGCCGGCATTCACTCCCCGCCAACCTGCCGCAAACGTCCACGCCGCATGAAAGCCGCTGGCTAACCACAAGGCAAAGAAAGGAGCAGCCAGCGTGAGAAACTTGTAGAAAGCAGGGCGGGTGGCGCCGGCAGCCATCATAAAAGCCACAGGCAATAGGACGCCCGCCAGCGGCAGCAGCCGCGCCTTGAACCCTGACCAGCCCCCATGCGGCAGCAGCGCCAGCAGCAGCAGCCCAGACGCCGCCAGCAGCGGCAAGCTCACGTCGCTGGCAGCCACGGTCGGGCCAAAAGCCAGCCAGCGCACGGCAGTGGGCGCAAATTCCGCCACAGGTATGTCGCTGCGCGGGCGCGTGCCCAGTTGGCGCAAAAAGATGGGAATCCAGGGTAGATAGAGGACGATAGCGGCGGTAACCAGTCCTCCCCAGATGAACAGGCGGCGCCAGCCGTGCCGCGCCCACAGCCAGACGGCGTGCGCCGCCAGCGTAATGGGGAAGAAGTAATGCGTGTACAGCCCGGCAGCCAAAGCGAACACATATGGGACGGCGCGACTTACCGCTGGCTTATGGCGGAGCCAACGGTCTGCCAGCCGCAGCAGCAGCCAGACGCTGCCGATGCCCAGCAGGGCCAGGAGTTCGTACATGCGCGCTTCCTGGCTATAGTAAATCAGGGGCGGGCTAAGCGCCGCCAGCAGCCCGGACAGCCAGAGCAGACGGCGCTGGTCTGGGAAGATGGCGCGGGCAACGGCTATGGTCAGGGGAATGGTGAGAATGCCGGCAAACGCCGAAACCGACCGCAGCCCCCACTCCGACTCTCCTACCAGCTCTCGCCAGCCGCGCAAAATAAGATAGTACAAGGGGGGGTGAATGTCGCTGGCTGTGCCCTCAATGATTAAGGACAGGGACCGTTCGCTCAGGCGGGCGCTGTTACCCTCGTCGTTCCAAAAAGATTGGGCTGCCAGGCGATGAAAGCGCAGAACCGCGCCTAACAAGACAATCAAGAGCAGGGGAGCCAGGCGTTTCATAGCTGTCAGTGTACCTTTTGGCGCGGGGACGCGCCAGTGGGTAAGGGATCGTTCTATTCTGGCCAGGGCGAAGGGAAGAGGTAATGGGTGAATGGCTAACGGAAAGAGACTGGAGCAGTCTTGTTGCACCTTGAGAAAATAATCAGGTAACCCCGCCGCCCTTGCCAGGGAAGGGGTAATGTAGGGTGAGGGGCGCTGTGCGCCCCTCGCCCTCTCCGAAAGCCCCCTTCCCCAGGGGGAAGAGGGATGGGGGATGGGGGATGGGGGTTTGCTTCCCTCGTTTACCGAATTATTCTCTTCAACCTCAAGGAGATTGCTCCAGTCTCAATCACGTCACTGCGTAAATCCTAAACTGATAGTAACTATACAGGTGCAAGGCACTGGCCACAGAAGTTCCAACAGGCCAAAACCGCTCGGCCAGTGCCTTGCACCACCTGAAGCTGAATAGTTACAACTGATAAAGCTGCAACTTGGGTTACAATAAGGCGCTTAGCAACTGTCTGTAAATAACTTGGCGATTGGGGTTCGTAGTAACCGCTTTAGCGGTTTGGACGGCTAAAGCCGTTACTACGAACTTGTTTCTGGACAATTACTTATGTACAGCGGATATTTCAACTACGTGAAGCTGGAAGCCGTGACAGCCAAAGAGCGACGGCAGTTTGGACAGCGGTGGTGGCGGCTGGGCGTAGGGGACAGGCAGTGGACGCCGCCATATTACCCGGCGCTGGCGCGGCTGCTTAACCCGGCG
>JAGVTM010000577.1 GCA_019136785.1 Chloroflexota bacterium
ACCCCTTCGCAGCGCATGTACAGCGATTTTCCAAAATCGCCCCCACAGCGCATGTCGTCTCCTTCTTCCTTCGCGCCCTTCGCGTCTTCGCGGTAAAAACCCCTTCGCAGCGCACGTACAGCGATTTTCCAAAATCGCCCCCACAGCGCATGTCGTCTCCTTCTTCCTTCGCGCCCTTCGCGTCTTCGCGGTAAAAACCCCTTCGCGGTGAAAACTCCAAAATGCCGATCAATAAACCGGCGGTTCCTCCACGTCAATCTCCGCCAGCAGCCCCACGTGGTCAGACGGATACAACGTGTCATCATTAGCTGCCGGCATTTTACAAATAATCTCCGCCCGCCTCACCCGATGCACCGCCGGCGACACAAAAATGTAATCCAGGCAGCCCGCCCAATCCGCTGGCCCCGACAAAGCCGTCGGAAACGTCGCCAGCGGCTCATGCCCCACCGCTTCCGCAAAAGCCGACCGGTACACCTGCTTCACCTGCTGAATAGCCGGCCCCCCCGGCGTCTCATTAAAATCCCCGGCGATGATCTGGTAAGGTACCGGATTGCGATCATTCAACCAGCCCATCAACTTCATCACCTGCTCGTGCCGCGCCTGCTGATCCCGTGCCACGTGATGCAAATGCACCGCCACAAAATCCAGCGTGGCCCCCGACGGCAGCTCCACATTAGCCCGCAGCGCCACCCGCCCCTCATACCCCAGCGACAGCGTGTCCCGCGCCACCACCGGCAGCCGGCTCAAAATGCCCACCCCCTCAAAATACCCCTTGATGAGGTGTCGTTTGCGCGCCAACAGCAGACGATACGGCTGCCGTGTTGACCCGCTCAGGCGAATGTTAAGCTGCCGCTGCAGCCAATACCCCTGCAAATTAGGAAAATACACTTCTTGCAGACTGATCAGATCCGCCCGCGCCGCCAGCAGTTGCGTCGCCAACAAATCCCGCCGCTCCAGCCAGCGATCCGCCCGGTTCCGCAAATTCAGCGTGGCGACCCTCATTCTTTACAGACTTATCTCCGTCACGCCTTCCGGCACGGCTGTTTGCAGCCGCCCCTCGGCATCCTGCACCAGCAACGTAAACGGCAGCGTCGTCGTCACCGTAATCCGCTCCTTATCCCCCACAATGTCCAGCAAACCGTTGCTGCCCAACGGGTATTGGTAAACCCCATAAGCCGCCTCCGTCGCCAACTGCCTGTCCCACGTCACCCGTCGCTGCGGCCAATCCACGTGCAAACCAATCACATCCTCCAACAACATGGCAATCGGCGTCAATCCCGTCCAACCCACAAAATTCGGTTTAGCCGGTTCGCCCGGCGCGGCGCTTTCTGGCGCGTAATTCTCCCAAAAAGTGTCCGTGCGTTCAAAAACAGCCCCCACGCGCTGCAAATGGTTAACGGCTATCTCATGCGCCAGCGAGAACTGCCCCACCGCCCGCAGCCCTTTCAACGCCATATAATTGGTTGGCGACCACACCCCGCCCCGCCAATAGCCGCCGCCCGGCTCATACCCTTCGCTGTCCGCCGCCTGGCTGGGAATGCGGTGGAAACGGTTGAAAACCAGCGGATCGCGCAAATGTCTCACAAACGGCGCCAGCCGATCCGGCGGAATCATTTCCGGATCCAGCAGCGCCCAATACGCGCCAATGCTCTTCACCGGGCTGAAATGCCCTTCCGCATCAATGTCATGATAAAAATTCGTGCCGCTGTTCCACATGCGCGCATTTATCTCATGTATCAGCCGCACCCGCTCCTGCACCAACTCCTGCACGTAATCCCGCTCCCCCAAAAGTTCCGCCATTTGCCACAAGATCAGACAGTTCAGCGCCGCCTGTAGATTGGCATCCAGCCACGTCCAATGGCGGTGGTGGTGCATACTATCCGGCACGCGCGTCTGATTATCCATGCCGCTGCTTAAGCCGGTGGCCCAGTACAGACCGCCGGGCCAGGTGCGGTTCGCCCGTTGCCAGCGATGGTAAGCCAGCAAGGGCCAAAACACTTCCTGCAACCGGCTGCTGTCGCCGCTGGCGCGAAAATAATTCCACTCCGCCCAGGCCAGGATATTAGGCCCCGTGCTGTTGGGATCAAACGGGTAAAAATAATCATGCCCGTCCTCGGTGTTGATTTCGCGGCATATGTAACCGTCGCGGTGCTGCTGCGCGTAAAAATTATCCAGCGTCCCCATAAAATAGAACGCGCGCCGCCCATAGAGGCCAAACTGCATCATGAAGGCGCTGTCCCACATGAAGGTGTTTTCGTTAAATGCCGTGTCAATAAAATTGGCAATGAAGCCGCTCAAAGGGCGCGCCCGCCGCAGATTCGACCACGCCAGTTCCCAGGCCCGCCAATACATTTCCACCCAGGATGCGTGTTCTGGCAAAATAGGAACCGGCAAACGCGGGCGCACATCCCCATACGCCGGCACTCTCGGCGCATGGCACGTCCTATCCAGAAAAGGATTCCTACTAACCAACGGCTCCGCCGGTCGCGGATACATAGAAGAAACCATATCGCCAATTAACCCACGTTTTTCGTCGCCCGTTACCTGTTGCCCGTTATCTGTTGCCTGTTACTCATTTTCCACCCACAACTCCGCGCTGCCCGCCACGCGCAGCCCATTCTCCTCCAACGCAATCACCCGCAAACTATACCGGATCGTCACATTATCCCGCAGCCGCCCCATCCAGCCCACCGAATCGCCAAAAGCGAAATAAGGGTAACCACTGCCCCCCGACAGATGAGCCATCTCCTGCGCCAGATTTTCCGGCCCCCCCGGTTCAACAACGCCCTCAAATATCAACGTTGTGCCTGGAATGGCCCGGCCCGCTGGAATCAGATATTGCACAGCAATGTTGTTGTAGTAGAGAGCGTCGCCGGTCGTAGGGGCTGTATTGATGACCACAGGCATGGGATTAAACACATTCAACGTCACCTGACCCGCCGCCACCAATCGTCCCAGCAAAGTTGCCGTCAGCCGCAAGTTATAGTTGCCCACCACGCCCGGCGCCACAATCCCCTGCCATGAAAAAGAATCCCCTGACCGCTTGCTGGCTGCCAGACCGCCAATCGTCACCTCATACATGCCCCCATTTTGCCCCATGTAGCGTAGCTGCGCCCCCGGCACAGCGCCCCCCGGCTCCAGCCCAATCCGGTACAACGGAATAGTCAAAATAAGCGTGTCGCCCATCGGCGTCGGCGGCGGCAGCGGCGTCGGCTCGGCGCGCCCGCCAATTTGGGGGATGGCGCAGGCTAATGCCGGCATTATCAACGCCAGCATCAGCCCTAAAACCAAAAACGTCACCCGTCGCATAACCCTTTAGGATTCCCTGCTTCTTCTTTGCGTTCTTCGCGTCTTCGCGGTAAAAACCCTCTTCCCCCTCTCTGGGAAAGCCCCCTTACCCTAAAAGGGAAGGGGTTTGGGGGAAGGGGTTCCCAACTTACTTCTGTTCCTCAATCGTGATGCTCTCAATCCGGTCGCCCGCCGGCGCTTCCGGGTCCGTTGACGGATCCCGCGGCGTCAACCCCTGCACCACCTCCATGCCTTCAATCACCCGCCCAAAGATCGTATACCCCCCATCCAACTGGCTCACGTCCCCCAGCGTAATGTACCACTGGCTGCCATTCCGATCCGCCCCCGAATTCGCCATCGCCACCATACCCGTTTCCGCGTGCGTCAGCGTCGTGTCAACCTCATTGGGAATGAAATACCCTGGTCCGCCAAAGCCCGTACCCGTCGGGTCCCCCGTCTGCGCCACAAAGTCCGGCAAAACGCGATGGAACGTAATCCCATCAAACCACCCTTCGCGGCTCAAAAACACAAAGTTATTCACCGTCTGCGGCGCCGATTGCGGCAGCAATTCCATCACAAACTCTTGCCCATCCGCCATTGTCACCCGCGCATGGTAAACCGCATCCACGTCAATCGTCATCTCCGGCGGCGCATCATACATGCGCTGCTCCAACAAAGTCAACTGCACCACCGCATCCCAATAGTAATAAGTCGGTGGGATTTGCTCCCCTGTCAACAACTGTCCATTGAAAATAATCGAAGGCGTCCCTGGCATACTCAGCGCCATCGCCTCTTCGCGCGCGCTATCCACCTGCGCCAGATAAACGCCGCCGTCCAGCTCCGCCGTGAACTTCTCCACATCCAGACCCAGGCCCTGTGCATACCCACGCCGCATCCGCGCTGGCAAAATCCGCCTGATTGGCAAACAGCGTATCGTGATACTCCCAGAACTTGCCCTGCGCCCCCGCCGCTTCCGCCGCTTCCGCCGCCTTTTGCGCGTTAGGGTGAATGCTTACCAGCGGAAAATGGCGATAAACCAGGCGTACATCGTTCGGATAAGCCGCCGCCAACTGCTGCAACATAGGCGCTACGCTGGCGCAGGCCGGGCACTGGAAGTCGCTGTACTCAATAATCGTCACATAAGCATCTTCGCCGCCGCCTTTGCTGTAATCGCTCTGCCGCACCTGGCTGGCTTCCGCCAACGCCGCCGCCACAGCTTCCAGGGAAGCCGCGTCATTGCCGCTTTCGACCGCTGCAGTTGCCGCCGCCGCCGTTGGCTCCACTTCCACAGCGCTTTCCTGGCCGGCGTCAACTGTCGCCTCCGCAGCGCCGCCGGCAGCCGTCGCCGCCGCCGTTGGTTCATCCGCCGCCCCGCCTGGCCCACACGCCGCCAGCGCCAACGCCAGGAGTAACAAAATCAAAAGAACAACCTTTTTCATTACCATTTCCTTATAAGCTACTTTATTGTGCAGATTGGTTCAATCTCCTGGATTGAACCAATCTATCAAATCACGGCTGAAAGGACACTACTGCCCAGGAAAATGCCACGACGTTGCCAACACAATCACAGCCCCGCCGCCTGAGCCTGTCGAAGGCCCCCCGAAAAGCCCCAATCCCCTTTGGAAAAGGGGCTTGGGGAATGGGGAGCCTCTCTCATCCTTCCCATTCCCAACTCAAATTCTTAACGCTCACTGAGATTACCCGACCAAACACTGCATTGCTTCAGGCATTCTACCATGTTACGCTCGATACAGGTAAAATCAAAAGAATACACTCATTATACAGCGCGATTTTCCCAATCGCGCCACGGAGGTTCTCATGAAACACACCTGGCTCTTCAGCCTGTTCTTGCTCTTCCTGTTAGCCGCCTGCGGCGGCGCGCCCTCGCCCACCCCCGCCCCCACCGCCCCGCCCGCCAATGACGGCTACCCTCCCCCCGCCGCGCCTACCTCTCTCCCTCAGGGCTACCCCGCCCAACGCCCCACCCCCACCCTGCCCACCGGCTACCCCGGCGAAGACAGTCGCACCTGGCTGATCAAACCGGTTGGAATGCAATGCCAGCAAAGCAGCGCCAACCTGAACCAGGAAGTCGCCACGCTGCAAAATGCCGGCATTCCCATCCTCGCCGCCCAAATGACCTCCCTGGCTGTATGCGAAGCCTGCGACGTCTGCCCCACCAGCGAACACTACCGCATCCTGGTCGCTCCCGAAAACATAGACGCCGCCAAAACCCTCGGCTGGACCGAAGAACCCCAATGAACCGCCTGCGCTTCCTCACCGCCGGCGAATCCCACGGCCCCGGCTTGACCGCCATCCTGGAAGGCATCCCCGCCGGGCTGCTATTAGACCGCGCCGAACTGGATCGCCAGATGGCGCGGCGGCAGGTAGGCTACGGCTCCGGCGGGCGCATGAAAATCGAACAGGACGCCGTCCGCCTCAGCAGCGGCTACGTCAACGGCTGCACCACCGGCGCGCCTATTGCCCTGCACATCGCCAACCTGGATTACGCCAAATGGCGCGACCGCCCCATCTCCCCCATGACCACCCCCCGCCCCGGCCACGCCGACCTGACCGGCGCGGTTAAATATGGCTACCGCGAACTGCGTCTGTCCCTGGAACGCGCCTCCGCCCGCGAAACCGCCGCCCGCGTCGCCGTGGGCGCCATCTGCCAACAGTTGCTCGCCCACTTCGGCATTGCCATTGGCAGCTACGTCGTCAGCATTGGCGCCATAGACGCCGCCATCCCCCCCGGCATGTCCTACGCCGACCGCTTCGCCGCTGCCGAAACCAACGACGTCCGCTGCCCCCTGCCCGATGCCGCCGCCGCCATGCAAGCCGCCATCTGGGACGTCATGCAGGCGCGCGACACCATTGGCGGCGTCTTTGAAGTCGTCGCTCTGGGCGCGCCGCCAGGGTTGGGCAGCCACGTCCACTGGGACAGGCGGCTCGATGGCTTGCTCATGGGCGCCGTCGGCTCCATTCACGCCATTAAGGGCGTAGAAATTGGTTCTGCCTTCGCCAATACCCACCAGCCCGGCTCCCAGGTACACGACGAAATCTTCCTGGCAGATGACGGGCAGCAGCTTTACCGCCAGACCAACCGCGCCGGCGGCTTTGAAGGCGGCATCACCACCGGCGAACCCATCATCGTCCGCGCCGCCATGAAGCCCATCTCCACCGTCCTCAACCCCCGCCGCTCCGTCAACCTGGCTTCTGGCTTGCCAGACGTCACCACCTACGAGCGCAGCGACTTCTGCGCCGTCCCCCGCGCCGCCGTCGTCGGCGAAGCCATGGTGGCCATCACCCTGGCAGACGCCCTGCTGCAAAAACTAGGCGGAGACAGCCTCGCCGAAATAACCCCCCGCTTCGCCGCCCTGCGCCAGACCCGCCTCGACCACCTGCCCATGGACAACCAACCCTGGCAATTCCACTACGACGCCGACTGAGCCTTTCGACCGTAGGGCGGGCTGGCAACCCGCCCCCTCGTAGGGAGTATCACATACGCCCTTTTCCAATTTGAGCGGGATTTCTCGCCGAAGAGCCTGTCCTGAGCTTGTCGAAGGGGCTCGAAATGACGCCAGCCATCTCCGCTTCTTCTTCCGCCCTTCGCGTCTTGGCGGTGAAATCCTTCAAAACAAATCCGCGTAATCCGCGAAATCCTGATTATTTTTTCTTCGCGCCCTTCGCATCTTGGCGGTGAAATTCCCAAAAACCTTCACATCTTGGCGGTGGGTATCATCCCATTAAAT
>JAGVTM010000354.1:0-651 GCA_019136785.1 Chloroflexota bacterium
AGGACATGGGCGCAGACAGATAAAAACGCCCACCAGGTTTGAGCACGCGCCCAATTTCGTTGATGACGCGCATAGGTTCGTTGACGTGTTCCATCGTTTGAATGCAGACGGCGGCATCAAAGACGTCATCGGGAAAAGGCAGCCAGCGCAAATCTCCTATCACATCTAAACCGGTGTAATCCCAGGCTGTATCGCCCACTGCCAGGTCAAGCCCTGTATAGCGCGTGTGGGTGAAGTAATGCTGGTAGCGACCTTCGCCAGAGCCTGCGTCCAGCACGCGCGCGCCTGGCGGAATCTGAGCTTGCGCCTGTTCCAGCAGCCGCAGCGACTCAATACGGTTAACTTCGATTCTCTTACTCAACCAGCCCGGCAAAGCCGCTAATTGCTGTCGTCTATCCATTACACCCCTTCTTTCAGAAAACAGTGGAGAGTGGCGAGTGGACAGTGAAAAGCCCCCCGTTCCTCTTCCGTTATCTGTTATCCGTTGCCTGTTATCTGTTGCTTGTTTTCTATTCCCTGTCGCCAGCCATCGCGCAGACCGCGCAGATAAGCGCGAGCCGCCGACAATTGGCCGGAAACAGTCAGCCGGGCCAGCAACTTGACAGCGCTGCCCAGGCGGTAGAGGAAGATAGCGCCCGGCTGCCCCAAATG
>JAGVTM010000354.1:680-2140 GCA_019136785.1 Chloroflexota bacterium
GGCGATTCGCTGCCGCCGCTGCTGGCAGCCACCCGATGGTAAAGATGCGCCGGGGCGACAAGTCGCAAGCGATACCCCGCCTGCCGCATCCGAATAGACCAATCCAGGTCTTCATAATACATGAAGAAGATTTCGTCTAGCAGGCCGACCTGGCGCGCGGCGTCCATGTTAATCAGCAAGCAGGTTCCTAGCAAATAATCCACATCGCTGGAGGCCTGGTATGCTGGCCCATCGGGCACATTCTGGCGGCGGTCGCGGATTTCCAGCAGTCGTTTGTGCTGGCGCGCACCGCCAAACCACAGACGATCCCGCTGGCTGTCGTAAAAGATTTTGGGGGAGAGCAGACCAACGTCGGCGGCAGTCTCCGCCAGCAGGCAGCGGAGCATGTCGGGGGCGGCGAAGGCGTCGTTGTTCAGCATGAGGGCGTAATCAAACTTTTCCGCCAGCGCGAGGCGCAAACCTGTGTTGAAGCCGCCGGCGAAACCTTTATTATCTGGCAGAGCCAGATGGCGCTCATCAGGCAGAGCCGTCGCCAGCCGGGCGGCGGAGCCATCGCCAGAACCGTTGTCAATGACCAGGATGGTGAGACCCGGATGCCCCATCTGGCGCAGGGCGTGAACGCAGGCGATAGTCAGGTCTGGCTGCCGCCAGTTGACGACGATGCCCAGGACAGTGGTCATGGCTCCACGGCGCGGCTGGCGCCCCAGCACCAGGCGAGTTTGGTTAGATAGATTGCCGGCATTGTCCTGCCATACTTCCGCCAGGTCAACGGCTGCTGCCGCCAGATGCGCAGCGACGCCCACAAGGCAATCAGCGGGGACAGCAGCAGCACCGCCCGGCGGTAGCGCAGCACTCCTGGCGCTGCCAGCCAGTCAGGATGCTGCAAGCGCACCTGCCGCATAAAATAGCCAGAACGGGCGCAATCCTGCCACACAGCCCGGAAGGTGCGGCGATTATGCTCATGCCAGACGACAGCTTCGGGCCAGAAATAAGGCTGGAAGCCAGCGCGCCTCATGCGCGTCGTCCATTCCACATCCTGACCGCGGCGCAGGGCTTCATTCAAGGGGCCCACCTGATCAATCACCTGCCGCGTTACCGACAGATTCAGAGTAGGCAGGTAATCGCGGGCGCCAGGCGGGCTGGTGCTGAAGAATTCATGAAACAGCGTCAGGTTATACGTCAGATGCCAGTAACTGCTGCCTGCCGGCATCACGCCGCCCCCCACGACTTCGTGACCAGCCGCCTGCGCCGCCAGATGCCCTGCCAGCCAGCCCGGCTGCGGCAGGCAGTCGCTGTCCAGGAAAAGGAGCAGGTCAGCCTGGGCAGCAGCAATGCCCAGATTGCGCGCCGTGCCTGGCGGTACGGGTTGGCCCGTATCTAACAGCCGGACGCGGGGGTGGGGGGGCAGTAAGCCGGGCGCATCCCGCCCGACTACCCACACTTCGGCTATTTGCGCGGCA
>JAGVTM010000013.1 GCA_019136785.1 Chloroflexota bacterium
GCAAACTCGGAATGACAATTTAGCGCCGAATTTGTAAAGGCGCATCGGTTGTTTTTGAACCATGCCGTAAAACCTGTCCTTGGCATCGTCGAAGGATTCGTGGCAAAAAAACCTTTTCAAACCAATCCCAAAGCCGACAGAATCATGTCAATGAGCTTGATGCCCACAAACGGCGCAATCAAGCCGCCGATGCCATAGATCAACAAGTTCTGCCGCAGCAGCCGCGCTGCCGGCATGGGCCGGTACGGCACGCCGCGCAAAGCCAGGGGCACCAGAGCAATAATGATCAGCGCATTGAAAATGACGGCGGACAAGATCGCGCTTTGCGGCGTAGCCAGACCCATGAAGTTCAGCGCTGTCAAAGCCGGGTACGTCGCCGCAAAAGCCGCCGGGATAATCGCAAAATATTTAGCCACGTCATTGGCAATGCTGAAAGTCGTCAGCGCGCCGCGCGTCATCAACAACTGCTTGCCAATTTCCACAATTTCAATCAGCTTGGTGGGACTGCTATCCAGGTCCACCATATTGGCCGCTTCGCGCGCCGGCTGCGTGCCGCTGTTCATGGCTACCGCCACGTCCGCCTGCGCCAGCGCCGGCGCGTCATTCGTGCCGTCGCCCGTCATAGCCACCAGGCGACCCTCCGCCTGATAGGCGCGGATCAGCTTGAGCTTCGCTTCGGGCGTTGCTTCCGCCAGAAAGTCATCTACCCCTGCTTCGGCGGCAATAGCTGTCGCCGTCAGCGGATTGTCGCCCGTGATCATGACCGACTTGATGCCCATTGCCCGCAGTTGGCTGAAACGTTCCTTGATGCCCACCTTAACCACGTCTTTCAGGTGCACCACGCCAATGGCCCGGCCATTGTGCGCCACTGCCAGCGGCGTGCCGCCCGTGCGGGCAATAGCATCCACGGCAGTTTTCAAGGCTGCCGGCACTTCCCCGCCTTGTTCATGCACGTAACGGGTGATGCTGTCCGGAGCGCCTTTACGCACCACGTCCCCATTCAAATTGATGCCGCTCATGCGCGTCTGCGCCGTGAACGGGATAAACTCGGCGGCGGCATGTTCCGTTGGCTGCAAGCCAAATTCCCGCTCCGCCAGCGCCACAATGCTGCGACCTTCAGGCGTCTCATCAGCCAGCGAAGCCAACTGCGTCAGCCGCGCCAGTTCCTGGTTGCGCACGCCCGCAACGGGCACAAACGACACCGCTTGCCGGTTGCCCAGCGTGATCGTGCCCGTCTTATCCAGCAGCAACACGTCCACGTCGCCCGCCGCTTCCACCGCTCGCCCGGACATTGCCAGCACATTATGTTGGATCAGGCGATCCATGCCGGCAATGCCAATCGCATTCAGCAGCCCGCCAATCGTCGTCGGGATCAGGCAGACCAGCAGCGCTACCAGCACGGTGATAGTCACCGGCGCGCCCTGCCCGGCTGCCTGCACGCTGAAGAGAGAGAACGGCAGCAGCGTGGCCACTACCACCAGGAAGACAATGGTGAAGCCCGCCAGCAAGATAGTCAGGGCCACTTCGTTAGGCGTTTTTTGCCGTTTGGCCCCTTCGACCAGGCTGATCATCCGATCCAGAAAGCCTTCGCCAGGATTGCTGCTGATTTCGACCACCAACCAGTCAGAAATGACGCGCGTGCCGCCTGTAACCGCGCTGCGGTCGCCGCCCGATTCCCGAATGACGGGCGCGCTCTCGCCCGTGACGGCGCTTTCGTTGACGGCGGCAATACCCTGAACCACCGTGCCATCGGCGGGGATGATGTCATTGGCTTCTACCAGCACCCAATCCCCTTTGCGCAGTTCCGTGGAGGTCACGATGATCGCCTGCGCCTGCGGGTCCGCCGTCGCCAGCCGTTTCGCTGGCGTTTCCGTGCGCGTGCGCCGCAGCGCGTCGGCCTGCGCTTTGCCCCGTCCTTCCGCCAGCGCTTCGGCAAAGTTGGCAAAGAGGACGGTAAACCACAGCCAGGCAGCGATGCCCGCAATAAAGGCGGGCGAATCCGCGCCAGCCGTGCCGCTGACGGCATCCACATGAAACAGAGACGCCAGAAAGAGAGCGGTCAGCAGCAGGCTGCCAATTTCCACCACGAACATCACCGGGTTCCGCACCAGGTGGCGTGGATCTAACTTGATAACCGCATCCCGCAAAGCGCGGCGGTACAGTTCTCTTCTATTAATGAGTGTCGTCTTCTTACGCATTCTCTATCCTTTACCCAGCCTCCCCCCCCATTAACCATTCACCAGCGGTGTCTTCACCGCCATTCACCAATTCACCAATTAAATTCCCTTCCCCTCTACAGCAACAACTGCTCCACAATCGGCCCCAGCGCCAATGCCGGCAAAAACGCCAACGCCCCCACCAACAACACCACCCCAATCAACCAGCCCACAAACAGCGGCGAATCGGTGGGCAGCGTGCCCGCGCTGGCAGGCACGATTTGCTTGCGCGCCAGCGAGCCGGCCAGCGCCAGCATGGGAATGATCAGCCAATAGCGGGCCATGAGCATCACCAGCGCGCCGCTGATGGGATAGAACGGATGGCTGCCGTTAATGCCGGCAAACGCGCTGCCATTGTTGTTCCCCTGCGAGCTAAAAGCATACAGAATCTGGCTGAAGCCATGCGCCCCAGGATTCGTCGCCCCGCTTTGCCCGGCAGACGTCACCGCCGCCGCCGCCGTCCCCAACAACACCAGCAGCGGTGGAATCAAAATGGTCAACGTGGCCATCTTCATCTCAAACACTTCAATCTTCTTACCCAGATATTCAGGCGTGCGCCCCACCATCAAACCCGCCACAAAGACGGCCACAATGGCAAAAGCCAGCAGCCCATACAACCCCGAACCCACGCCGCCAAAGATGACCTCGCCCAACTGCATCAGCAGCAGGGGAACCAACCCTCCCAGCGGTGTATACGAATCGTGCATCGAATTGACCGAGCCGTTAGAAGCCGCCGTGGTGGCCGTCGCCCACAGCGCAGAGTTAACGACGCCAAAACGCGCCTCTTTGCCTTCCATGTTGCCGCCTGGCTGGCTGGCGCTGGCTGCCTGATCCACGCCCAGGGCTGTCAGTTGCGGGTTGCCCTGCTGCTCAGCCACAACAGCCACTGCCAGAAACGCCACAAACACAATCACCATTACCGCCAGCAGCGCCATGCCCTGCCGCCGGTCATTGACCATCTCGCCGAAGGTAAAACACAGCGCCGCTGGAATCAGCAGGATGGACACCATCTGCACCAGGTTGCTGATCGGCGTGGGGTTCTCCAGCGGATGGGCGGAGTTGACGTTAAAAAAGCCGCCGCCATTCGTGCCCAACTGCTTGATGGCAATTTGCGAAGCCGCTGGGCCCCGCGCAATTAATTGCGTAGCTACCGAACTCCCGTCTGCAGCCGTCGTAGCATCCAGCAAAACAGCCGTTTCCGCGCCGTTGAACGTCTGCACCACGCCTTGCGAGACCAACACCAGCGCCACCAGGATAGACAAAGGCAGTAAGATATAGACGACGCTGCGCGTCATGTCTACCCAAAAGCTGCCCAGCTTACGCGCGCGCTGGCGTGTGAGACCGCGAATCAGCGCCACCAGCACCGCCATGCCCGTAGCCGCTGACAGAAAATTCTGCACCGCCAGCCCCAGCATTTGCGTCAGATAGCTGACCGTCGTTTCGCCGCCGTAAAACTGCCAGTTTGTATTGGAGGCAAAGGAAGCCGCCGTGTTAAAAGCCAGCGCCGGATTCACCGCCCCCAGCCTGTCAGGGTTAAGTGGCAGCCACGCCTGCGCCCGCTGCAGCAAGTACACCGCCAACATACCCGCCGCGTTAAACAGCAGCACCGCCAACGCATACTGCTGCCAGGTCATTTCGTCTTCTTCTTTGACGCCAGCCAGGCGGTATGTCAGACGTTCCAACGGGCGCAGCAGCCGCGAGAACCAGGTTGGCTCGCCGCGATAGATGCGCGCCATATAGACACCCAAAGGCCAGGCCAGCAAGAGTAAAATGATCACATACGTTCCGCTTTGCATCAGAGCATTCATCGTTAAAACCACTCCGGTTTAAGCAGCGCCACAAACAGATAAGCCAACAAACCCAGCGTCAAAACAGCCGCAATCAGGTATAGCCAGATCATGACCTTTCTCCTGCCAGGCGCGTATAAGCCACAACCATGCCGGCGCTAATCAAGAAAAAAGCAGCCATCACAGCCATCAGCATCAACTCCAGTAACATCAACCCATCTCCTCTCCAAAAGTAAAGCGATTTCCCAAAATCGCCCCACTCCGTAGGGCAGGTTGGCAACCCGCCTATGCTCCAAAAATGGTGGGCGATTTTCCAAAATCGCCCGCCCATCCTTCAAAAACACCCTCACGCGGAAACTTGTAGGACAAACGGTTAGTTTGTCCGCGCAAACCAGCAGTTTGCGCCACAAATTGGGGTGCGCCCCGCGCCTGGGCAACTCCTACACAGCCCAGACATCCCTGCCCGCCTACCGGGCAGGAATGCCTGTGCCCTTTATACCGCCCCTCTGCGGACACCTTGTAAGCTGAGCCAGAAGCCCGGCCAACAAAGGCCTTAGCGCCGCCTGAGCCTGTCGAAGGCTGAGCCTGTCGAAGGCCGAGCCTGCCGTTGCCTGAGCCTGTCACGCCTGGTCACGTCATAGCCCGCGCCTGCTGCCGCCTGAGCCTGCCAGAGGGAACGGCATATTTACTTTCACTATAGCAGGGAACACATCAAGATGGGGACAAGAATACCCTGGCAAGCATCAGGAAAGCATCAAGTTTGGCCCCACTGGAACAACTCGGGCGCGCCCCAAAGAAGGCGACAATCTCCAAAACAAGACTACACTCGTCTTATGTACACCCCACAATCCGTTTCTTGCCCACGCCCTCCTTCCCCATTATACTTGTCCCAGTTATCCAGGGTGAATCGAGTCGTTTCATCACGGCTACCGGCTAAATCAAACCCCAAACAGACTTCAGCAAGCTCAGATACCAATAACGGACTCGCTCTCCCCAGTTGATCCATCAAACCTTATTTGCTTGTGCTCAAGCAGACGCCTGCCGCTGCTCCTTGCTCTGGCGCAGGTCTTCAACCGTGAACAGGTTGCGATCCACCGCCTTTTCCTCGTGCAAACGCCGTATCTGCTCGGCGCGTTTGGTCGGATGCGCACGCCACCGACCAAACGCCGCGATCCCTCCGTCGCAGGCGGGCGGCTACCGTCGCTGAACTACACCTCCCCCAACTCCACCCTATCAGGATGGGACAAGGTGAGCGCGGTGGCGCGGCGGCTGGTGGCGAAGGGTCAGCCGGTACGCGGGCTGGTGCGCATCGCGGAGAAGGGGAAGGGGCTGCGCCAGATGGTCGCGGAGGAGCAGGCATGAACTTGCTATCGGAAAACGCCGTGCGCACCTGGCCAGAACGCCCCGTTGATGCCGGCGCAGCGCTGCGGCGGGCGATAGGATTGGCGCAGGGCAAGGGATGTTTATAGCCGGACAGCGTCTGTCCAACAATGCCGGCGCGAAGATGCAGCGAACCTGGCCGGGCAGCCCAGCTTGAATACTGAACAGGCGCAGCTTGTGTTCTAGGGGGTCACGTTTTGCTCGACAAACCGCAAAAAGTAGCGCAGTGCGTCGGGTGGGGCGTCGGAGATGTGGCTCTCCTCAACGGTGCTGTCGTCGCCGTTGTGGAAGTGTTTGGGGTAGGTAGCGACTTCGGGGTGATCGGGAGCGTTATCGTGGCGGTGCAAAAGGCCGCGCCTGGCTCGCTGTTCCCAATGATAGGCGTAGCGTTGCTGATCGGGGCTTAACCAAACATCAATAAACGTGCCGTCTCGCACATGCAACCGAAGCTTGAGCGGCGCTCCTGCTCTTCGCCCAAGGATTTCTGTGCCGGTGATGATCGAAGCAAACTCCGTGCGTGCGACCCTGGCCAGCCGCTCGTACACCGCGCTACCCTAGCTCGGCCTGCCACCTGGCCAGGCGCTTGAGGTACTCTTCCAGGCGCTCCCACTCGATCAATTCCTCCCAGGCCGGATGAGAGGCTATCGTTCCCTGCTCGATGCTTGCGGCAAGCTGCGCGGCCGTAGACACGCCGTATCGATCCTGCAGATCCGAGATGTCCAGTTGTGCCCGGCGTTGCTCCCGTTCAATGTACGCGCCCAGGCTGCGGCGCTGCAACTCGTCTGGCGATACTGTCAGTTCTCGGGCGATCTCTTTCACAGCAGCCATCATGTCGTACGCCATTTGATTCATCCTGCCAGATACCGAAGTTTGACTGAAATACAACCGCATTGTATCTGGTTCAGCAAGTCCTGACAATCGGGCGGAGCTCCACAATTTCCCTTCCTCCACGAATTGAACGCTATCATCAAGGAACGCTGTAGACGCTATCGAGGCCAATTCTCCCATGCCGGGGGCGGACAACGGGTTGTGTCTGGTGAGCGACTGTTCTCTCGCCCATCCCTCCTTATTTGCTTGCGCTCAAGCAGACGCCTGCCGCTGCTCCTTACTCTGGCGCAGGTCTTCAGGTGTGAACAGATTGCGATCCACCGCCTTTTCCTCGTGCAAACGCCGTATCTGGTGCGGCACAATGGTCAGGACGACCCGCTCCAGGCCGTTTAGCGCCAGATTAAAGATAAAAACGCTGTTCTGGTGCAGCGCCTGCTCCCAGGCAGTTTCCATCGCCAGGTGGCCAACGACCACGTGAATGATGGTGTCCGGGTTCTCACGCAGCAGCTTCTCAATGTAAGTGCGAATAGGGCGATTAAGCTGGCGATACGGTGAAGGCACCACCACCAGCTTCCCTTCGCCAATCACCTCATTCCACAGCGCGTTGACTTTACTGGCTTTTTCCGGGTTGATGCCGATATGCACCGCGTGCCAGGGATGCTTGAGCGACTTGGCGAAATTGACCAATTCAATCGTGCCCGTATGCACGCCATCTACCAGCACCACCGTTTGCACCGGGCGCACCACGATCTCATGCCCATTCTTTTTCAGACTGAGGTTGCGCGCCACAGCCTTATAGTGATGATGCACGCGGAAGAAA
>JAGVTM010000005.1 GCA_019136785.1 Chloroflexota bacterium
AGCGTTTCCTGGCTGAACTGGAACGGCAGGAAGTAGACAGGCAGTTTGCCGCTATGGCCGAAGACGAGTTCTATCAGGCTTTCAGTGAGGAGATGGCTGAGACTTTTGCGGCTAGCGACTGGGAGGCTCTATCTCTGGCTGAAGGAGAAGCGCCATGAAGCGGGGGGATGTATATGACGCCCGCCTCAGCCCCAGTGAAGGCTCCGAGCAGGCAGGCACACGCCCGGTTATCGTTGTCAGCCGGGATGCCATTAACCAGTACAGTCCGGTCATCGTCGTTGTGCCATTGACTGATCGCGCCAATGTAAAGCGCAATTACCCAAACAACGTGACAATTCCCAGGGGAGAAGGTGGGTTGGCAATGGATTCGGTTGCTTTGGGTGGGCAGGTGCGCGCTATTTCTAAGTCCCGCCTGGGGCAGCTTCGTGGCGCGTTGTCGCCGCTGATGATGGAGGCTGTCAATCGTGCTTTGCGCATCACCCTTGATCTGGATTGAGGAATAGGCCCGGGTTCATCCGCTGCGATTTAGCTGCCACAGGATTTGCAGACCGTCCAGGGTGAGCCAGGGAACGATCTGGTCAATGACCTGAGTCTCGCTGGCAATTGTTTCCGCCAGACCGCCGGTGGCCAATACTTTCATGTCTGGGCCCAGTTCGGCGCGAAAACGCTGCACCATACCTTCGACCATGGCTACGTAGCCAAAGAGAAGACCCGACTGCATGGCATGGACGGTGTTGCGACCAATGACGGAGGGGGGGCGCTGTACGTCAACGCGGGGGAGTTTGGCGGTGCGCTGATAGAGACCTTCGGCGCCCATGGTGATGCCAGGGGCAATGGCCCCGCCCAGGTAGTCGCCGGCGGCGGAAATGGCGTCAAAGGTGGTGGCGGTGCCAAAGTCAATGACGCAGGCGGGGCCGCCGTAGAGGTGTTTGACGGCAACGGCGTCCACAACGCGGTCGGCGCCGACGGCGCGCGGGTTTTCCACGCGAATACGGATGCCTGTTTTGATGCCGGCATCCACCACCAACGGTTCTTGCTGCAGATAATGCCGGCACGCCTGCCCAATCTTACTGGTCAGCGGCGGCACCACGGAAGCCAGACTGACGCCTGTCAGGTCGGCAGGGCTAAAGCCATGATGGCTGAGCAGCCCCAGGAACTGTAAACCATACTCATCGGGCATGCGCTCGTGGTCGGTAGCCAGCCGCCAGCGCGCGCCTAATTGGGCAGCCTGATACACTCCCAGGGTGATGTTGGTGTTGCCGATGTCAATCGCCAGTAACATTTTGACTCCTTCGTAAATAGTGGTGAGTGGCGAGTGGTCAGTGGTCAGTGGAACCACCCATCAAACAAATCTGCGTCATCTGCGAAATCCTGTTTTCATTCTTCATAGTGGTCAGTGGACAGTGGCGAGTGGTCCGTGGTCAGAAAATCTGTGATTATGTTTTCATCTCTTTATCGCTGCGTCGCAGTACGAACCACAGGTAGACGGGCGCGCCGGTCAGGCCGGACAGGCGGACGATGGTGAATTCCAGCAGGGAGAGGGCGACTGCCTGGCTGTGGTTGAGGCCGGCAGCGGCGAAGAGAAGCGGGGCGACGGCCTCGCGCACGCCCAGGCCACCGATGGAGGGGGCCAGCAAGGTGACGGACAGAAGGGGCACAGCCAGTAAATAATAGCGGATGGGGATGGCGTAGTCGAGGGAGATGCCGGCAACCACCCACCAACCCACCAGCATGGCGTTAAACAGGACGGAGATGGCTAAAGCGCCGCCGACGGCGGGCCAGCCACACCCTTGCACAGCGGCTAACAGCCGCGCTGTGGGCCCGTCCCCCATGGGCGATAGCAGGCGGGGCAGCCGCCGTCCGAAACGGCGCAGCAGGCGACCGTCTAGCAGCAGGAAGCCGCCTGCCAGGCCAGCCAGGGAGACGCCGGCTACCAGGAGGGTTTGCCCTGGTGGAAAATTGGCCGGGCGAAAGGGCAGGGTGAGCAGGGCGAAGACGAACAACACCATTAAGCCCGTCAACCGGTCTACCAGGACAGTGCCGGCAGCCGCCGCCGGCGGAACATCCCGCGCCGCTTCCACCACGCGCACCACGTCACCGCCAAAACCGCTGGGCAAGAAGACGTTGAAGAAATTGCCGGCAATATACAGCACAACCAGGCGACCAAAGGGTACCCGGCTGCCCGAACTGCGGCGGTTGAGGCCGCGCAGCAAGACCCACCAGCGCGCGGCGCGCAGTACCAGACTGGCGTTGATCAAGAGGAACATGAGCAGCAGCCCTGGCCAATGCACCTGGCGAAAGGCGGCTTGCAGTTCAGCCAGGTTGATTTGGGCGGCGGCTAAAGCCAGCCCCAGGAGGGTTATGGTGAGTTTTAGCCAGGTTGTGCTGAATTTTCGCATAGTCAGTTGCGAAACAAGAGCGGCGCGGGTAAGTTCTTGCCAACGGGTACAATGATTGTCATTCCGAGGTCCTCCGAGGAATCCCTACGCAGGCGGATAATGATTGTAGGGATTCCTCAGGCTGTCGCCTTCGGAATGACAAGTTTCTGCGATGTTAGACCAGATTGGGGAAATGTTCAACGATTTTGGTAATCCTGGTCGCCTTTTTGTAATCCTGATTGCCTTCCGTTTATAATCGCATCATTATGGACATGTTTCGTCGTTTGCCGAATGCCTGGCGGTTGCTGCCGCTGCTGCTGCTGTTCTTTTTCCTGGCTCTGAACAGCATGGCCGGCGACAGCCCGACGATGGATGAGCAGAACCACCTGGCGCGGGGGCTGGCTTTTCTGGCGACGGGGGACCCCCATTTTAGTCTGGAGCATCCGCCCCTGATCAATACCTTGAGCGCGCTGCCTGTCTACTTATTGACGGACGTGTACATTCCGCTGGACGATCCCAGTTGGGGTTGGCGCGATGGCTGGTACGTCTTTGCCGAGCGGCTGCTGTGGCAGTCGGGCAATGACGTCTCGCTCATAATATTCCTGGCGCGGCTGCCCATCGTGTTTGTTACCATAGGCATGGCTTTGGTTGGCTATCGCTTTGGACGGGCGTTGTGGCCGGGAGGGCAGGGGGCAGCTTTGTTTGCGGCAGCCTGCCTGTTGTTTGATCCCAATTTGCTGGCGCATGGGCGATACACGACTACGGACGCCGGCGGCGCGGCTTTTTTGCTGCTGGCAACGTTTTTGCTGTGGCGATTGTGGCAGGCAGAGGGCGGGCGGTATGGGCGCCATCTGGCAGCGGCGGCGGTGGGGTTGGGGCTGGCTTTTAGCAGCAAATTTTCCACGCTGACATTTGCGCCGCTGTTCCTGCTGCTGGCGGCGCTGCCCCTGTACGGTCAGCCGTGGCGCTGGCGGGCGGCAGCGCGCCGCCTGGGGCAGTTGGCGGCGGCGGGCGGCGGCAGTTTGTTGGTGGTGTGGGCGGTTTATGGGTTCCAGTGGGCCGCTTTTGATTTTCAATCGCCCCTACTGCAAGCGTTGAACGTCTGGCGCGGGTCAATGCCCACGTTTTGGGCGGGCGTGGAGCAAATCCTGTTTTTGAGCAGCGGTGGGCGGGCCAGTTATCTGTGGGGGCAGTTTTCGGATACAGGCTTCCCGCTTTATTTTCCCATTGCCTTTCTGGTGAAAAGCCCACTGCCCTTGCTGCTGCTGCTGCCGGCAGCCGCCTTTATCTTGCTGCGCCGGCAGGAGACGCGGGGCCGGGCGGTTTTTTTGCTGCTGCCGGCATTTCTCTACTTCTTGCTCAGCATGCAAAGCGCCCTGAACATTGGCTATCGCCACCTGTTCCCTATGCTGCCGCTGCTTTATCTGCTGATTGCGGGATTGGGCCAGATGGCAGAGAGCGCCTGGTCGCGCCTGGCGTTGGGCGCAGCGGCGGTCTCCATTCTGGGCAGCGCCTTGCTGATCCACCCCCATTACCTGAGCTATTTCAATCTGGCGGCTGGCGGCCCGCAAAAAGGGGGGGAGATTCTCATAGACAGCAACATTGATTGGGGGCAGGATTTGATCCGCTTGCAGCGGTGGCTGGCGGCGAACGGCGCGGCGCAGGTGAAGCTGTCCTGGTTTGGCAGCGCCGATCCCGCTTACTACGGCATTGCCTACGAGGCGCTGCCCGGCGTGCCGCGGCACTTCGACCTGTGGTGGAACGTGCCCTTTGACCGCGCGCAGCCGCCGCCTGGACTGTACGCCATCAGCGTCAGCAACCTGGGCGAGCCGCCGCTGCGCACGGCGGAAAAGACGGTGTTTGCCTGGTTCCGCGCGCGCCGGCCCACGGCGCGCGTGGGTTACTCCATTTACATCTATGACGTCCGCTAACCCCTCTCTCCGCCAGCGGAACCGTTGGCTGCTGGCGGCGACGCTGATCTTGCTGGCCGGGGCGGCGCTGCGGCTGCTGTGGCTGCACGACGTGCCGCCTGGTCTGGCGCAGGATGAGGTGTTAAACGCGGATATTGTGGAGAATATTCGCCAGGGGCAGCACGCTTTTTTCTTCCGCGAAGGATATGGGCACGAACCGCTGTACCATTACTGGTCTGTGCCTTTTCAGGTGTTGTTGGGGGACAATGTGCTGTCAATCAGGCTGCCGGCATTCACTCTGGGACTCTTCCTCATTGCCGCTGCTATGCGCTGGCTGCGACGGGATGTGGGCCGGCTGGCGGCTCTGGTCGGCGGCGGCGGGCTGGCGCTCAGTTGGTGGCCCATCCTGTTTAGCCGCGTGGGGCTGCGCCCCATCCTGGAGCCGCTGCTGCTGGTTGGTGTGGCCTGGTTCTGGCAGCGCCGTCCCTGGCTGGCCGGCATTTGCCTGGGGCTGGCGCTGTACAGCTATACGGCAGCGCGGGCGCTGCCGCTGCTGCCGCTGCTGTTCCTGGTCTATCTGGCTGTGCGCCGCCTTTCCTTTCGCCGCGGGCGACCGTCTCCGGCGGCAGGCGCCGCCCGCTGGCAGCCCGCCGTTGTGATTCTGGGCGTCTGCCTGCTGCTGGCGCTGCCTTTGTTCGTGACGCTGCAAGGCGACCCCACGCTGGATGAGCGGGCGCGGCAGTTGTCAGGCCCGCTGGCGGCGCTGCGGGCGGGCGATTGGCAGCCCATCTGGGAGACAACGCGGGCCACGTTGGGCGTTTTTGCTTTCACGGGCGATCCGCGCTGGACGTATGCCCTGCCTGATCAACCGCTGTTCGATCCATTCACCGCCCTTTTCTTCTTTGGCGGTTTGGGCCTGGCGCTGCGGCGCTGGCGACAGCCCCAGTATGGCTGGTGGCTGTTATGGCTGGCCCTGGCGCTGCTGCCCAGCGCCGTTACGCCGGACGCGCCCAGTCTGGTGCGCCTGGTGGGGGCCATGCCGCTGGTTTATGCGCTGCCGGCATTATTTATCCAGGAACTAATTTCGCGTAGTGAACGACAAAGAACAATCAAACCCGCTATCTTACCCCCCCTGACAACCATCGGGCTGGCCCTCCTGCTGCTGCTAAACGGCGGGCGCACCTGGCTAAACGGCTTCCAGCAATGGCCCACCGCCGTGGAAACGCGGCAAAAGTACCAGAGCGTGGTATACGAGATGGCGCAGCAGTGGCACCACGAACCCGCGGCGGCGCTGGTGGTTGGCGACGATTGGGTAGACCCCATTGACGTGGACTCCCTGCGGCGCAACCTGGGGCGCGATCCGCAGGCGCACTGGGTGCAGGGGGGCAGGGCGCTGGTCTTTCCGGCTCTGGCGGAATCGTCTGGCGGGCGCGCCCTTCTCTACGCGCCAGAATATGCGCCGCCGGCGCCTGACCTGCTGCAAATGGCGGCTGCGTCGCCTGAACCCATTTACCGCAGTGCGGGCGATCCTTCCTTTGCTGTGTGGGAATTGCCGGCAGTTCCTGCCGCCGCTACCGCGGCAGCCCCTGTCACCTTTGCCGGACGCCTGACCTTCCTGGGCTACCAATGGCTGCCCGGCCCCCCGCCGCGCTTGATTACGCAGTGGCGAGTGGAGCAGGCGCTGCCGGCAGACATAGCCATTTTTGCCCACATCCTGGATCAGGACGGGAATCTGATTGCGCAGCATGATGGCTTTGACGCCTTTGCCCCCACGCTGCAAGCGGGCGACGTGGTGTGGCAGTGGCATCCGCTGCCGCTGCCGCCTGACGCGCCGCCGCCGGCGACGCTGGCGCTGGGGCTGTATACGCGGGGTAATCTGGCGCGGCTGACGCACGAGGGAGAGCCGGCAGATCAGATCAGGATAACGCTGGCTGAGCCGTAAAGGAAGATCAGCCTTCAGCGAAAAGGAGTAACTATACAGGTCTTCTGGAACTTAACTGCGCCGAACATGAAAACCACAAAGCCTTCCTCTTCATCTTTGCGTTCGCGCCGCCAGGCGGCGTCAGCGTCTTTGCGGTGAACAGTTACGAAAAGGAATCAGTTCATGCAGGACTCTTTTTGACGGAAGCGCCAGCCATAGGTAATATTGCCCGCTGGCAATTAGCAAAGACGTATTAGCGCAGCCGGGGCCGCAACTGGCGTGGCTCGCCGGCAGCTTGAATAACCTATCATCAACGGTAACCAGACAATTGCACCGCATGTGGCGCGTCTGGATGGTTGCCATCTATCTATCGTTATGGAGGAAAACATGCCCCAAAACCTTGTCGGGCAGCAACCACATAGAATCGTGATCGTGCTGCTCACGCTGCTTCTGGTTGCCATTGTTTCATTTGTTTTCGGTCGCATTGTGCTGGCGCAAGGGGCTGACTGGCAGCAGCAGACGCCGGCGGCAGTTATGGCGCCGCAGGCGCTGACGGGTTCAGCCAAGTTGGTGGACCTGGCGGAAGCGCCGATAGATACGACGTTGTCTTACACGGTGGTAATCAGCAACAGCGATGCTGCGCCCATTATGGACGTTGTGGTGACGGATACGTTGCCGGCATCTCTGGCTTACGTGGCGGACAGCCTGGATTACCCTGACGATTCCTATGGGTTGTATGACAGCGGCGTGATCACCTGGACGGGCATCATCAGTCCAGAGTCGCAGGTGATGATCACGTTCCAGGCGACGTT
>JAGVTM010000344.1 GCA_019136785.1 Chloroflexota bacterium
CCTACCCCACGGCGATCCCTTTAACGGTATCAACGACGGCTGGATTGGCTCGTCATCCGAAACGCTCTATGCTGTGGGCGGCTGGATCGAGACGAATACGCCGCCGGCCAGCCTGGCCCTGATTCTGGACGGGAACGAAGCTGACCCGGTTGATTTCCCCGACGACCAACTGGGCACGCAGCACAAATTCTTTGGCGTCATAGATACGGATGGATTCACCCAGTTCGAGTTCCGCGAAATTGAGGCGGTACCGCCTGACGAACTGAAATACATCTTTGGCGACGATTTCTTTTGGGCTACAGCGGCGGACGCCGTACAACCTGCTCCGCTGCTGGCCTGGAACATTCTGGCAGGCACGTCGCAGGGCGGCGGTTTGGCGGCGCTGCAAGCGTCAGATGATAACTACGCCGCCATTCTCAGCGCCCCTTCTGGCTCGCGCCAGCTAGTTGGCGTCTTGATCATAGCCCAGAGCCCGTTGACTGCTGTTTCCCGTCTGAACGTGATAGTGGAGTCGGGCGCCAGCGGCAATGGTATTTTCGGTCTCGTGCGGCTGCGCAATTTTGACGACAATACCTGGTATACCCTGGGCATTTTCCCGGTCACGGTCAACGACGTCCGCCAGTATTTGCTGGACACGCCCGATCCCAATCGTTTTGTGCGCGACAGCGATGGTCTGGTGCTGGCGCAAATAGTCACTATTGGCTATGGAGCGATCTTCCCCAATGGGTATACACTGCGCCTGGATCAGGTTCAGGTAGAGGTAGCGCCGTAGGCAAAGCAGCCAGATTTTGGCGCAGGGCGTGACTTTTCGCTGTTTCCGCCGACTTATGAATGGTTGTCAGATGCCTTAAGTGGTCAGGCTGGCTTCTACGTTGTCCGGCTGGCTGGCAGGCAGCGGCGTGCTAAACCGTCCAGCCAACCGATTAGCTTATGTCGTTATTTTCTCGATTATTCACGAAAGAAACGGAAAAAGAAGCCATCACGATTGTCCATCTGGGACGAGTGCAGGCAGATGGCGGCCGCTGCGTCCAGTGCGGTGTTTGCGGCTACAACTGCCCGGTGGGCATTGACGTGCGCAGTTATGCCCGCCAGGGTTTATCCGTTGACGATCCCGCCTGCATCACCTGTGGCCAATGTATTCAGGTTTGTCCCCGCGGCACGCTCCGCTGGGAACGCATGGTGATTGATGAAGCATAATGGAACCGCCGTCGCCGCGCATCATGCCCAGGCTGCCCTGCACTACGTGATTGTGGGCAACGGGGCTGCCGGCGTGACCGCCGCGGAAACCATCCGGGCGCACGACGCCCGCAGCCGCATGACAATTGTAACGGCGGAGCCGTCGTTAATGTACTCTCGCCCCGGTCTGGCTTACGTTATTACGGGCGAAATCCCGCCGCGCCAGGTCATTGCCCGCCGCGCTGAATGGTATGAGCAGTTGCGTCTGGACGTGGTACACAGCGCTGCCGAGGCGCTGGATGTGTCCGCCCGGCGCATCTATCTGGCGAATGGCAGCTTCCTGACTTACGATAAACTGCTGATTGCCACGGGCGCGCGCGCCACGCCGCCCCCTTACCCGGATGCCTCTCTAAAGGGCGTGGTTTATCTGGACACATTGACGGGGACAAAGCAGCTTATTCAGCAGGCCCGCCGCGGGCGGCGGGCCGTTGTCGTGGGCGGCGGCATCACGGCGCTGGAAATGGTGGAAGGGTTGATTCACCAAAAGGTGGAGACTCATTATTTCCTGCGCGGCAAGCAGCTATGGAACCGCGTCTTTAATGATACCGAGTCCGCTCTCCTGGATGAGCAGATGCAGGCGCATGGCGTGCACATTCACTATCAGACGGAAGCGCAGGAAATCTTGCCCTCGCGTTGGGGGCGCAAGGTGCGCGCGGCTCGCCTGCCGGATGGTTCTGAATTTCGTTGTGATATTTTCGGCGTAGCCATTGGCGTCAAGCCGCTGCTGGATTTGGTTCAGGACACGCCCGTACAGCTAGATCGGGGCATCCTGGTGAATGAGTTCATGGAAACCAGCGTCCCCGACGTTTTTGCCGCGGGCGACTGCGCTCAGGCTTACGATCCCTGGACGCGCCAGCATACGCTGGACATTCTCTGGCCCAGCGCGGTAGCTGAGGGGCGAGTGGCCGGGTTGAGCATGGTGGGGGCGCGCCAGCCCATGCAGAAAGGGACGCCATTTAATGTTTGCAAGCTGTTTGGGCTGCATGTGACCATTATTGGTCAGATCAACCCCCGTTCCAGCGCCAACGATGAACCGGAGGTGGTGCAGCACCTGTCGCGGGGATCGTCGGAAACCTGGTTTAGCCGCGCCGCGCATCACACCAGCGCCTGGTCTTCGGCTGGGTCGAACACGCTGCGGCTGGTGATGGATGAAGAACGCCTGGTAGGGGCGCTATTGATTGGCGAGCAGACGCTGGCTGATCCGCTCCGTACTCTTATTCAAGCGCAGGCAGATATTTCGGCGATACGTCCCGCCCTGTTGGCGGGCGGCGATGAACTGCGCACGGAACTGCTGCGCTTCTGGCACGCCTATCAAAAGCAGGTGGAGCAATGAAACGGCGACTGATTTTGGGTGTGGTGGGTGTCCTGGTATTTGCCGGCACGATAGCCGGCGCTCTCAGTTGGTCGTGGGCGCAGAGTACGCCCTACGCCGCTGACCATCCCTTCTATGCCTGGCAGCAGGCGTCTGTCCGCTTCTGGCGCGGCACAATGGGCTCTGCCAATGTCGGCGCGGTCCCGCCCGTGACGGTGGAGGCGGCGGCGGCAGCCGCTGTGGACATACCCACGCCCGAAATTGCCGGCGAGCCCACCGGCCAGCCCACACCCGCTGCCGCCGATGCCCTGGTCGCTGCCCACGTCATTCCCTTTCCCCCTGACGCCATTAACCAGGTAGACCACTCCTTCTTCCCTCTGGAAGGCGGTCATGAGATTGCCGACTGCGCCGCCTGCCATACGCAGGGGGATTATAAGGGAACCAGCCCCACTTGCGTTAACTGCCATGCTCTGGATGAACCGCACGAAGGGGCTTATGGTCTGGATTGCGCCGGCTGCCACGTCGTTCAAGACTGGCAGCCTGTTAGCTTTGACCACACCCTCATGGGGCGGCAGGACTGCCGCGTTTGCCACGAACCGCCGCCCGCTCACTACGGCGGCGTCTGCCGCGCCTGCCATACGGACACCACCGACTTTCTGGTAGTCACCTTCAGCCATGACGCCATTGGCGCTGCCGATTGTCGCAGTTGCCACCAGCCGCCGCCCAACCATTATGGCGGCGCCTGCCGTACCTGTCATCAAGATACGGACGATTTTCTGCAGGTCAACTTCAGCCACACTAACTTTGGTGGTATTGATTGCGGCGTTTGCCACCAGCCGCCGGCTAACCATTATGCGGGCGAGTGCCGCGCCTGCCACCAGAACACTAACAACTTCCTCCAGGTCAACTTTAGCCACGCCAATTTTGGCGGCATAGACTGCGGCGACTGCCACGCGCCGCCAGCCAGCCATTATCCAGGCGAGTGCCGCGCCTGCCATCAGGACACGGGCAGCTTCCAAAACGTCAATTTCAGCCACGCTAACTTCACCGCCACCGATTGCGGCGGCTGCCACGCGCCGCCGGCGAACCATTATCCAGGCGAGTGCCGCACCTGCCATGCGGATACGCGCAACTTTAGAAACGCCAACTTTGACCACGCCAATATTGGCAATGTGGATTGCGGCGACTGCCATGCGCCGCCAGCCAGCCATTACCCGGGTCAATGTCGCGCCTGCCATCAGGATGCCGGCAACTTCCAAAACGTGAATGTCAACCATACCAACTTTGGCGGCACTGACTGCGGCGCCTGCCATGCGCCGCCGCCCAACCATTACGGCGGCAGTTGCCGCGCCTGCCATCAGGACACGGGCAACTTCGACAATGTCAACTTCAGCCACGCCAACTTCCCCACCACGGACTGCAGCGCCTGCCACAATCCGCCTGCCAACCATTATGCCGGCAGTTGCCGCGCCTGCCACCAGGACACAGGCAACTTCAACAACGTCAACTTCAGCCACGCCAACTTCCCGAACACGGACTGCGGCGCCTGCCATAATCCGCCGCCCAACCACTATGCCGGCAGTTGCCGCGCCTGCCACCAGGACACAGGCAACTTCAACAACGTCAATTTCAGCCACGCCAATTTCCCGAATACCGACTGCGGCGCCTGCCACAACCCACCTGCCAACCATTACCCCGGCGAGTGCCGCGCCTGTCACACCGACACCAATGACTTTGGCAACTTCACCTTCAACCACGGCGCCATTGGCAACACCGACTGCGGCGCCTGCCACAACCCGCCCGCCAACCATTACGCCGGCGAATGCCGCGCCTGCCACACGGATACCAGCAACTTTGCCAACGCCGTCTTTAACCACGGCACCATTGGCAATACCGACTGCGGCGCCTGCCATAACCCGCCGGCCAACCATTACGCCGGCGAATGCCGCGCCTGCCATACGGACACCAACGACTTCAACAACGCCGTCTTTAACCATGGCACCATTGGCAACACTGACTGCGGCGCCTGCCACAACCCGCCCGCCAACCATTACGCCGGCGAGTGTCGCGCCTGCCATACGGACACCAGCGACTTTAACAACGCCGTCTTTAACCACGGCACCATTGGCAACACCGACTGCAGCGCCTGCCACGCGCCGCCCGCCAACCATTATGCCGGCGAGTGTCGCGCCTGCCACACGGATACCGGCAACTGGCAAAACGCGACCTTCAACCACGGCACAATAGGGGATACCGACTGCAGCGCCTGCCACGCGCCGCCGCCCAACCATTATGGCGGCAGTTGTCGCGCCTGCCACCAGGACACGAGCAACTGGCATAACGCCAACTTCGACCACGGCACCATTGGTAACACCGATTGCAGCGCCTGCCATGCGCCGCCGCCCAACCATTACGGCGGCGAGTGCCGCGCCTGCCATCAAGACACGAGCAACTGGCACAACGCCAACTTCAATCATGGCACGATTGGAGACACCGATTGCAGCGCCTGCCATGCCCCGCCTGCCAACCATTATGCCGGCAGTTGCCGCAACTGCCACCAGGACACGAGCAACTGGCACAACGTCAACTTTAGCCACGAAGGCTTAACCGACTGCCAGAGCTGCCACACACCGCCGCCCAACCACTTCCCTGGGCAATGCTCCAACTGCCACAACACCGAGACCTGGGAAGGCGCCACCTTTAACCACTCCTTCCCCCTGAATCACGGCGGCGCCAATGGTCAATGCGGCGCCTGTCACCCCGGCCCGCCCCCAGGTTATACCTGCTTTGGCTGCCATGACCAGCAGGACATGATCGAAGAACACCTGGAGCATGGCATCGGCGACATCGGTAACTGCGTCGGCTGCCATCCCAACGGCGAAGACTAAACCCCGCGCTGTTCCGCAAAGCCCCCTTCCCCTCGCCAGGGAAGGGGCAATGAGGGGTGCAGCCAGGGAAAGGGTAATGGTGGGCGAGGGGCGCGCAGCGCCCCTCGCCCTCTCCGAAAAGCCCCCTTCCCCCTTGGGGAAGGGGGTTGGGGGATGGGGAGCTTCTCCTGGCGGATGCTGCCGCGGGAGTATCCCATATCGCTGCCCCGACTGCCACGAGGACAACTATCGTTATCATTCCTGCCGCAACAGACATTGCCCCCAATACCAATACCAGGCGGGGCAGCAATGGTTGCATAAGCAACAAGCCTTACTCCTGCCTGTTCCCTACTTCCTGCTGACCTTCACCTTGCCTGCTGCCCTCCGCTCCCTGGCCCGCAGCTACCAATGACTGATTACGGCCTTTTCAGTCCAGGGCAGCGACCGCGTTTGCGGCAAATTGCGGCATGGCTGAGACCATCGGCGGCTCCTGGGCTGACCAGCGTTAAGCGTGAGGTCACAACGACAACGGTGACCTTGCTGGAAACTGCGCGACTCTGTCCCCTCTGCGGCCAATCGCTCCGTCGCCGGCAAACGCGGCTACCGCAACGACCACAACCGGCTATACGGCTGCATTGGCAGCCACCTTAATGGTGGTATCTGGCTAACAATGGACGGCAAACAGCATCCGCAGACCAGGGATGCTTGCTTAACGTTGCCAGGCTGCCGTTTCCCGACCGATTTTGTTGTCCCCATTGACAAACGACTGTGGAACCTGGCGGTTAACTATTGACCTTTTCCGCTGTAAACTGCTACAATGTCGCCAATCAAGGGAATTGGCGACCACCCATTAGCCTATTCCCATGGCTTAAATTCCAAGCGAAGTGGTTCCCGTCTGACCAGGCTTAGTTCAACTCCAGGCATTCGATAGAATGCCCATTATGCGGCGGCTCCGAAGACTTCGCGCCGCATGAATCCTTACTTCGTTGGGCGGCTGGAAGGAATCCCCCCAGAGATAAGGAGGATTGTTTGTGACTGATTCTGATGAAAATTTTCTCCGCCGAGCTATCGCCCTTGCTCATTATGCCCGGCAACAGGAGATGGATCCCTTCGGGGCTGTGCTGGTTGTTGATAATAAAATTGTCCACGAAGCCTATGATCGCTCAGTTGTGTCCTCTGACCCCACCTGGCATGCAGAACTGAGTGTTATCAGTGAATATTGCCGTACTCACCAATGTTTTTCCTTGCAGGGGTTCACACTTTACAGCAGCACCGAACCATGTATGATGTGTACTGGCGCTATTCATTGGAGTAGGATTTCACGGGTCGTCTTTAGTGTCTCCCAGCAAATGCTTCAAGAGCGGAGTGGGGGACGAGTTAAGCCGACTTGTGAAAGTTTGTTGAACAGAGATGGCTACCGCGTTGAAGTAGTTGGGCCGAAACTGGTGAAGGAGGGTTTGGCGGTATTTGCTGGTTATGAATTTGTTCCCAAAGTTGAACGCCATCAGGTTCGTTTTAATCAATTACGAAGTGGGCTTAAGGATGAAGTGTTGTCTGATACATGATAGGGTGTGAGTGGGATGGTGCAGATTGGCTTCACTTCGA
>JAGVTM010000184.1 GCA_019136785.1 Chloroflexota bacterium
GGAAACAGTGGCGATGTTGCAGAGATTGACGCCTGCCCTCTGGTCACGCCAGGGTCGCCACGCCTTTTTTGGTCCCACCAGCTTGCACGAGTTGTTGAGCCTGGTGGTGCGGCACGACGAGGCGCATGGGGAGCAAATTGTCGCCCTGTTGCGGTTGCCATAACGCCTGGCGCGGCTCACATGATCTGTTGGCTCAGAGCCGTAATTTCGGCGCGCAGCCGGGCTGCCCGTTCCTGATCTTGACCATGGTTAAACAAGACGAAGTGATGCTTCTTGTAAGCCAGTTCCGCGCAACGCTGGTAGAAGCGGGCGGCAGCGCGGTAGCCGGAAACGCCCTGTGAAGACAATAATGCCAGACCATGCCGGGTACGTCCCAGCGTGGAGGAAGCCGTTTGCCATTGCTCCTGGGTGAGCAGCCCTTGCTCCACTTCTTCTGCCAGATACTCCTTGATCCAGCGGCTTTCCTGCCACAAAGCCCAGCCAATAATGACCAGCGTCAACAGGATGCCGCCAAAGTCGCTGATCAACAGCAGCAGACAAAACAAGCCGCCAATAGAAGCTGAAGCGTTGTGGATGGCGTGCAGCAAGACGGCGGCGCCCCAACCCACAATAGGAACCACAAAGCGCACGGCCTGATTGCGCGACAGGCGGGCAATGGCTAAGCCCAACCCTGTCATGCTGGTAAACAGGGCGTGATTCAAGCCAAACAGGATGGCGCGCATGAAAATATTGACTTGCCAGGCGGTCGTGCCCAATTCGTTGTAGACGCTGACAAAATAAAAGACATTTTCCACCATGGCAAAGCCCATGCCCACCATGGCCCCGTAGATGATCCCATCCAACGGGCTATCTAGCTCGTGCCGCCAGAAGAAGAAGATGCCCAGCAAAGCCAGCCCTTTGAGCGATTCTTCAATCAGGGGGGCGATAATGGACGCGCCGACAAAGTCGCCAAAGCCTTCGCTGAGCAGATAAAAAGGGATGCTAAAGGCGGTGTTGAATATGAAGGCAGCCATGATGCTGGGAATGGCTCCCCACAAGAAGGCAGCCAGAACCAGGCTCAAGGGCTCTTTTTCATATCTGTCCACCCAATAAATCAGGGCAACGTAGAAGACGGTGGGGATGATGGCAGCCAGCAGAGATAAGACAAGGATCATGCGCGCACCCTAGATAATGAACATGGCATCGCCAAAGGAGAGAAAGCGGTAGCCCTGATCCAGGGCGGATTGGTAGGCGGCGCGGATGGGGGCAATGCCGGCAAACGCGCTGACCAACATCATTAAGGTAGACTGCGGCAGATGAAAATTGGTGATTAAGGCGTCTACCACCCGAAAATGGTAACCAGGATAAATGTACAGGTCGGTGCGCCCTTCCACCGCGGCAACGGGTCGCCATGGGCAGGAGTCTGGCGGAGGCTCCTGGCTGACGTTTTGCAGCGACCCCCACATATTGGCGCTGCGCCAGGCGGCGGTTTCTAACACGCGCACGCTCGTTGTACCTACAGCCACGATTCGCCCGCCCGCCAGCTTCGCCTCGTTGATTCGTCGCGCCGCAGCAGGCGTTAGCTGCACCCATTCACTATGGATGGTGTGGGCAGTTACGCTATCCGCTTCGACGGGTTTGAAGGTGTCCAGCCCAACGTGCAAGGTCACCGTTTCAAACAATACCCCTTTCGCGCGCAGCGCCAGCAGCAGCTCAGGCGTGAAATGCAGCCCGGCAGTCGGCGCGGCGGCTGAACCGGGCGGGCGGGCATAGATGGTTTGATACCGCTCCCCGTCCGTTATTGGGCGCTGGATGTAGGGCGGCAGCGGCGTGTGCCCCAGCGCTTCCAGGTGGGGCGCGATGGGTTCGCTGAAAAGGATCTGCCGCTGTGCGCCGGGCAGCGCCGTCGTGACGGTGGCGGTGATGCCTGTTGGCTGGCCCGCACCATTGAGGATCTGGATTTCCACGCCAGCCGTCAGCTTCTTGCCGCCCGCCAGCGCCAGCCATTCCAGGGGGCCAGACTGTTCTAGCAGCAGCAGTTCGACCTGACCGCCACTGGCTTTGCGCCCGTAGAGACGGGCGGGAATCACGCGGCTGTTGTTGGCTACCAGGATGTCCCCTGGACGCAAGAAGGCGGGAATGTCCGTGAAACTGTGATGCTGGATGATGCCTGTAGAACGGTCTAGCACCAGCAGACGGCTGGCGTCGCGTTGGTTTAATGGCTCTTGGGCAATGCGGGATGCCGGCAGATCATAATCAAACTCAGCAGTTTTCATGGGCGGGGCGTTGTTTTAGCGGCGAAAAATGCGAATGATGATGTTGAGCAGAATGGAGCCAAGTAAACTGATCAGTTGCCCAACCAGGGTAAGTAACGCGCCGTGAGCAGAATCAGCGCCCCAGAAAAGGCGATCACCAGCCCAATAATGATCAGGAGTTTGCCAAAGTCGGTCATGCGTTTTACCTGTTGTTCGCGGCGGCGGCAGCAGCGCGGCGCTTATAGGAGTTTGGGCTGGACGACATCGTTATCCGGCGCTTTCTTCTGATCAGAGGAGAGGGGGATATTTAGATGCGCATAAGCGTGAGGTGTGGCGGCGCGTCCACGGGGGGTGCGTTCCAGAAAGCCAAGCTGCAGCAGGTATGGTTCCACCACGTCCATAATGGTGTCCGATTCTTCGCTGATGGAGGCAGCGATAGTTTCCAGCCCTACCGGGCCGCCGCCGAACTTTTCCACGATGGAGCGCAGCACCCGCCGATCCAGGTCGTCCAATCCCAACTCATCTATTTCCAGCAGCGCCAGCGCCTCATCGGCGGCAGCTTTCGTTACGCGCCCATCGGCGCGGACTTGCGCATAGTCACGAACGCGCCGCAGCAGCCGCAGCGCCACCCGCGGCGTACCGCGCGCGCGGCGGGCGATTTCCGTGGCGCCTGCCGGGTCAATGGGCACTTCCAGCACGCGCGCGCCGCGCAGCACAATGGTTTCCAGCGCCGCCTGCTCATAAAAGTCCATGCGATAGACAGCCCCAAAACGGGCGCGCAGCGGCGCGGTAATCAAAGCCAGCCGGGTGGTGGCGCCAATGACGGTGAACCGGGGCAGCTTTAAGCGCACGTTCTTGGCTCCAGGCCCTTTGCCGACGATGATGTCCAGCACAAAATCCTCCATAGCCGGATAGAGGATTTCTTCTACAGCCCGGCTGAGGCGGTGGATTTCGTCAATAAAGAGAATGTCGCCAGCGCGCAAATTCGTCAATATGGCAGCCAGGTCGCCGGCCCGTTCAATAGCCGGCCCGGCGGTGGTGCGGATGTTGACGTTCATTTCCTGGGCGATGATGTGGGCCAGCGTAGTTTTGCCCAGACCTGGCGGGCCGTGAAACAGAACGTGGTCAACAGGTTCCTGGCGGGACTGGGCCGCTTCCAGCAAGATAGTGAGGTTGGCTTTCAGCTTTTCCTGGCCCGTGAACTGGCTGAGCTGCTGTGGGCGGATCAGGCCATCCAGATTCTTGTCTTCTTCCCGTCTTTGCCCACTTATCGCGCGGTCGGGAGGGCGTTTTTCACTCATACGCCTGATTATACGTTTATTGAACATTTCCTGGTAGTGGCTGTACAATGGACAAAAGGCTTAGGCTTCAGGTGGCTTGTGGCCTAATGCGGCACAACCTGCGTTTAGAAACGGGCGCCAACCTGTCATTGACGGCGCTGGCGCCTGCCATAGTTCAGCGAGGAAATGACGATCAATGGTTTATGAATCAAAGCACCCTCTGGTTAAACACAAGCTAACGCTGCTGCGCGACGTGAATACGGAGCCAAAGAAATTCCGCGAGTTGGTGCGGGAGATTGCCATGATGTTGTGCTATGAGGCCACACAAGACCTGGCTACAACGCCCCGAGACGTGACGACGCCGATGGGTCAGGCAGATGGCGTGACCTTGAAGGAGAAGATCGGGCTGGTTCCCATTCTGCGGGCAGGGTTAGGCATGGTTAACGGCATCTGGGAGATGATGCCGTCAGCAGAAGTGTGGCATATTGGCCTGTACCGGGATGAAGCGACCTTGCAGCCAGTATCGTATTATAACAAACTGCCTACGGCGCCAACGGTGCAGGTGTGTCTGGTGTTGGACCCCATGCTGGCAACGGGGGGGTCTGCCATTGCCACAGTAGATATTTTGAAGAAATGGGGGGCGCAGCGGATCAAATTTGTGGGGATTTTAGCCGCGCCCGAAGGTATAGAAGCGCTGCAGACGGCGCACCCGGATGTGGCAATTTATGTAGCGCAAATTGACTCCCATTTGAACGCTATTGGTTACATTGTGCCTGGTCTGGGGGATGCGGGCGACCGTCAGTTTGGCACAGGGTGAAGAGAAAGGGAAGAAGGAAGAAGGTAGAAGGAAGAAGGTAGAAGGTAGAAAAAGGGGATTGATGTCGCCTTATGGGATTGTTTTTCTGACGGGGTTGGCGTTGGCGCTGGTGTTGACGCCAGCGGCGCGCTGGCTTTCAGTTCGCTGGGGGATGGTGGCTGTGCCTGGCGGGCGGCGCAAACATGCGCAGGTGATGCCCAAACTGGGTGGGCTGCCGCTGGCGCTGGCTTTTGTGGCGGCGGCGGGTCTGGCCTGGCGGCTCATGCCTCCGGTGGGGCAGGACGCACAGCGGCTGCAAGGGGTGTTGTTAGGGGGGCTGGTGATGTTTGGCGGCGGGCTGCTGGATGACCGCCTGGACCTTTCGCCACGGGTTAACTTTTTTATCCAGTTTCTAGGGGCGGCGGTGGCGATGGCCCACATTGTTTTCATTGAGGTTTTTACAAATCCGCTCAATGGGCGAGAGGTGTGGATCGAACCGCGCGTGGTCGCCCTGGCGGTCACGTTGGTTTGGGTGCTGGGCATGGTGAACACTGTCAATTTTCTGGATGGGTTGGATGGCCTGGCGGCAGGCGTGGGCACCATTGCGGCGCTGTTGTTTGCCTGGCACAGCTATAACCTGGAGCAAACGACAGTGGCTCTGTTTCCGCTGGCTCTGGCAGGAGCGTTGTTGGGCTTCTTGCCTTTTAATTTTGCGCCCGCTCGCATTTTTCTGGGTTCGGCAGGCGCGTATTTTCTGGGTTATCAGTTGGCAACGCTGTCTATCCTGGCGCCAGCCAAGATTGCCACAGCTTTGCTGGTCATGGCTGTGCCGATTCTGGACGTGGGCTGGCAAGTTTTCAACCGTTTGTGGCAGGGGCGCAGTCCGTTTCAAGGAGACCGGGGACATTTGCATTACCGGCTGGCAGATGCCGGCATTTCCACCCGCCTTATTGTTCTCAGTTACTATGCTGTCAGCCTGGTCTTTGGTCTGGTGGCGATTTTCGGCACAGCCAAAATGAAATTAGTCATGCTGGCTCTGTTGACTCTGGCGGGGCTGGGCTTCTTTTTCTGGTTGAGTCGCGCCGGACGAACCGGAGAACGGGCAATTGCTCTGGATGAGGAGTAAAGATAGTCACAGATTGTGCAGATTTTGCAGATTTGTTTGCCGGCTATCTCTGCGCCCTCCGCGTCTCCGCGTGAAACCATTTATTTTCCTGGCAGTCGGGCAAGGATGCCCAACTTACGTGTTTGCGGAAGGGCAAGATGGGTGTTTTAACGGGTAAGCGGGCGGTGGTGACGGGCGGCAGCCGCGGCATTGGGCGGGCGATTGCGCTGGGACTGGCGCAGGCGGGGGCTGACGTGGTGGTTAACTACGCGCATTCTACGGCGGCGGCGGCAGCCGTGGCCGCCGAGGTCGAAGCCTTGGGGCAGCGCGGGCTGGCGCTGCCCGCCGATGTGTCACAGGTAGATGAGGTGGAGCGGTTGGTGCAGCAGGCGTGGTCGTGGTTGGGCAGCATTGACGTGTGGGTGAACAATGCCGGCAGCGATATCATCACCCCACCTAACCGCCACCTGACCCGGTCGCAGAAGCTGGAGATGGTGTTGCAAGTGGATGTGCGGGGCACGGCATTGTGCAGTTGGGCCGCAGGTGAGCGCATGGCGGCGGCTGGGGGCGGCGTCATCTTAAACGTGGGATGGGATAAGGCGCTGGCTGGCGGCATGGCCGGCGACACGGCTGAACTGTTCGCCATTTCCAAAGCCGCCATTATGGGCTACACCAAGAGTCTGGCGCGCAGCCTGGCCCCCGCTGTGCGCGTCAACTGTATTGCCCCAGGATTTATTCAGACAGCATGGGGGCAAAACGCCAGTGCAGCCTGGCAGGAACGTGTGCTGGCGGAGACGCCGCTGCGCCGTTGGGGACGCCCGCAGGACGTGGCGGAAATGGCTGTCTTCCTGGCTTCGGACGCCGCCAGTTTTATCACGGGCCAGGTAATTAACGTCAATGGCGGCGTGATTATGTAGGCGCAGAATCTCGCACGGGTTGGCGCAGATGGTTTCACCCATGCTTTGGTACTATTACGGGTTGATGAGAGTGTAATCTATTTATCACTTTGTGGCTGGCTCACCCGGTATAGTAGGTTACCAGAGTGATGGTTACATCCCTGTTCGACCAGGCTCACGGTAAGCCGTTTGGCTGCCTCTCGACAAGGTCGAGAGCCGCTTGCGTCGAAGCCGCAGCGAATGAGACTCACAGCCACGAATTTTGACGAATTCTCTGACCATTCGCCACTCACCACTATTTGTAAAGGAGATCCATGATGAACAGCAAAGTAAGCAGCATGGTGTCTTTCTTGAAAAGCAATGGCCGCATTAAGGAAATCATGGCCAGGCGGTTGATGTCTCTGGAAGAAGCAGGAAACGTGCCGGCAACGCGCACGCTGGCTCAATGGCATCGCCCTAGCCTGCGAAAGCTGCTGCGACGTATGCAGTCGGCTAACTCGTTGGAGACAGATACATTCTGGCAGCAGAAAATGGAGACAATCCGCTCTCAATGAGGGTTAGCGGGTGCTTGTGCGCAGGGGGGGTATTGTTGGCGGTCTTGGGGCCAGGGAGCGGCGTACCAGGCCAGGTAGTTAGCTGACTGGCTGGCCCAATAGGCGTCGTCGTGCCCGCCTTCGTTGAGATGCCATTCGTGGGGAATGCCGGCATTCACCATATCCTCGTGTAACCGTTCCAGATTCGGCAAGACACCCAGATCATTGGCGCCGGCGTCCAGATAGACGCGCAGCGCCCCCAGCCCATGCGTTAGCCCGGTGTACTGCGGATTCAAATCGGGCCCCGCGGCGATATCTAGCAGGGCGGCGCTGTGCCCGCCGGCGCTGGCAAAGTGAGTGGGATGGCGGAAAGCGATTTCCAGCGCCCAATAGCCGCCGCGCGAAATGCCGCCAATGGCTCGCCCGGCGGGCACGCGCCAGGCGCAGTACGCGGCGTCAATGTAGGGAACCAGCGAATCTACAATCACCGCTTCAAAGGACCAGGGCCCGCCAGATGTGTGATACATAGCCCAGCCGCCTGCCGGCATGACGATAATCACGGGCGGCAGCGAATGGCTGAAGACGCCTGAATCGGCGGCTTCGTCTATGCCCACGCTGTCCCATTTGGTTTCATCCTGACCGTTGCCATGCAGCAGATACAACACGGGATAGACGCGCCCATCCTGACCATAACACGGCGGTAGATAAATGCGAAATGCTCGCTGCGGGCCGTCAATCTGGCTGGGATAATAGCCTGTTTCGATGCGGCCCGGCGTGTTACAGGCAGGCGTGGGCGTTGCCGTGGCTGTGGGCGTATGGGAGGGGACAGGGGTTGTCGTTGGCGTCAGGGTGTTGGTGGGGATGGCTGTGGGCGTGATGGTGGGCGGCGAGGCCGTGGGCGGCAGCAGCGTGGGCGCCAGCGCGGCCAGCGTGGGCGCGGCCGGGGCTGTGGGCAGGCAAGCTATCAGGCTTACCCATCCCATGATGAGCAGCAGCCAGAAGAGGAAAAAAAGGGTGTGCGAGCGTTTCAAGAGAGAACCGTGAACAACTGTGCGCGGTCACCAGTTGCCATCAGAGAGTGCGGCGCACTTGAGTCGTTACTACGCGCCAGTTTCCAGCCAGGACGCCCAATCATAAGCCCTTTAATTCCCACGCGCCACCCAGGTTGACGCAGGCGGCAATTCCCTTTATGCTTGCCGTCAGTAACTATTCACCGCGAAGAGGCAAAGGCTTGTCCCTTCGGTAAACTCAGGGCAAGCTCTGAGTATTATCGAAGGAACACAAAGATCAAGAGAAGAACTTTGCGGTCTCCGCCTCTTTCGCGGTTAAATTCCAGAGGGACTGTTCACAATTTGAGAGGAATTTCTCGCCGAAGACGGCTCGAAATGACACGTTTTTGACCAGGAGACAAGATGAAGATTTGGGTTTGAGAGGGATTTCTCGCCGAAGACGGCTCGAAATGACACTTTTTGACCAGGCGATACGTTTTGGGCCAGGAGGTAAGATGAAGATTTGGGAAAGACAAGGCTGGCACGCGGCGGCGCTGGCGCTGTTGCTGCCCCTTATGGGCTGGTTGTTATCTGTTTGGCACGGGGGCGGGCAGTTTCTAGGGGTGTCTACGCCAGCCTGGTATTGGTGGGCAGTGGCGACGCCTGTGGCGCATCAGGTTTTTGTCTGGCTTGTGTGGCGGGCACAGCTTCATTATGACTTACCCACGCGCTGGTTGGGGGTGCTGGCTTTTCCCCTTTATGGCGTTATTTTCCTGCTCTTGTTTGCGGCGCGCGCTGTCCTGATTATTGGTCTGGCTGCGGCTGACCAGGGCAGCCTGTTAGCCCCAGCGCCACTGCGCGGCGGGCTGGCGCTGCTCTGCCTGCTGCCGTCGCTGTATCTCGGTTACTCGGTGGCTCGCTATTTTGGCATCCGGCGGGCAATGGGTCTGGACCACTTTGACCCGGCTTACGCGCATAAACCCTTTGTGCGGCAGGGTGTTTTCCGCTACTTGAACAATGCCATGTATACGGTTGGCTTTCTGGCGCTTTATCTGCCGGGGCTGCTGCTTGACTCCCGCCTGGCGCTGGCGGCGGCGCTTTTTAACCATGTCTACATCTGGGTGCATTATTATTGCACGGAACAGCCCGACATGCGCCACATTTATGGCGCGCGCCAGCAGGCAGCGGCGGGCGGCAGGTAGCAGTCCAAAACAACATAGTGGTTGAGGAACTTCGTTCCTTGTCAGGCGTGACGCGCTGCCAGGAAGAGTACAAAAGTTTCAACTAACTGTCCGTAAATAACTTGGCGATTTGGGTTCGTAGTAACCGCTTTAGCGGTTTGGACGGCTAAAGCCGTTACTACGAACTTGTTTCTGGACAATTACCAAAGACTTT
>JAGVTM010000435.1 GCA_019136785.1 Chloroflexota bacterium
ACACTCTTGCGCCAATGCCGGACCGTCCAACAAGCCGCCGGTGGCTATCTTCCTTCACCGGCTTTTGTGGATAGTTTGCTGGCGGCCATTCAGGACGCAGAGGGCGCCCAGCCTGTTGATCAACGAGCCAGCGAACGGCCGGCGCGCCAAACCAGCAGCGATGAAGCAGATGGGCTACCCATCTCCCTCTCAGCCCGCGAATTGGAGGTGCTGGCCTTGATTGCCGCCGGTAAATCCAACCAGGAAATTGCGGCACAACTCTACCTGGCGCTCAACACCGTCAAGCGTCACGCCTATAACATCTACAGCAAACTGGATGTGACGAAACGGACGCAGGCCATCGCCAAAGCCCGCCGATTAGGCTTAGTGCCTTAAGCGGAGAAAGCGATGGGGAGCGGCCTTTTGGGCCCATGTTAGTGGTTTTGTGGCGGGGAAGTGCGTTAGCCTGGTGAGGAACGACTGGCAGCGGGGGGCGACAAATTATACCCAACAAGGGCATAAATTGACATTCCTACCAGAGAGAAAAATGTCAGATTATGGCCTTTGCCAGTATAACCGGCTCTTTGCCGGCATACCCGGGTTGATCGAGTATAAGGGGGGGAGCCACGGCTTGCCCGTTCAATTCAATCCTCATACGAACCAGACCAGTTGACGACGGTTTGGCAGCCCCATCCTGTTTGGAATAGCACTTTTATAGCACTTTGGGTGCATGACGTCCGGCCCCTTTGGGACTATGCTATTGATTGTGTGATGAATTGTTCAAATCAAAAGCAAGGAGGTTACTATGCTTACCCTTTTGTCCCGTAATTGGTGGTTGTTCACTCTGCGCGGCCTGGCCGCCATCCTGTTTGGAATCCTGGCCATTATCTGGCCGGATGTTACCCTTGCCTTCCTCGTCCTGCTCTTTGGCTCCTATGCCCTGGTAGATGGTCTGCTGGCTATTTTTGCCGCGCTGACCAACACGGCTGGCGAGCGCCGCTGGTGGTTCCTGTTTGAGGGGTTCGTCAGCGTTGCCATTGGGGTCATTACCTTTATCTGGCCAGCGATCACCGGGTTGGCCCTACTCTATGTGATTGCCGCCTGGGCTATCCTGACTGGAATCCTGGAAATTGTGGCCGCCATCCAGCTTCGCCGGGTCATTTCCAATGAATGGTGGTTCGTTCTGAGCGGGGTTGCTTCTATCGTCTTTGGCGCAGCGGTGGCCCTGTTCCCAGGCGCAGGCGCCTTGAGTATTCTCTGGTTCATTGCCGCTTATGCTCTGGTCTTTGGCGTGTCCTTGGTGGCCCTCAGCCTCAAGATCCGCAACCTGGGCCATGTGGTAGAACAGCCCCGTGGGGCGTTTTCAAGCTAATCTGTTGTGTAAGTAAAACTGTGTAAGTAAAAAAACGCGGGCAAGTTACAAACTTACCGCACATTCACGAAGGAGAATATATCATGAACAAGATGTTGGTTGCTATTTTTGACAGTGAGTACACGGCTTATCAGGGTTTGAGCGCCCTCAAGCAGCTACACCAGGAAAGAGACATCACGCTGTATGCGACAGCCGTGGTGGTGAGCGATGCGATGGGTTCTGTCAGCGTCAAGCAGCAGAGCGAACCGGGGCCGCTTGGTACCGCCCTGGGTTTCCTGACCGGCAGTCTGATTGGTTTGCTGGCGGGGCCGGTTGGCGTTGTGGTCGGCGCTTCCACCGGCAGCCTGACCGGGATGGTTTACGACCTTGCCCGCTGGGGAATTGAAGAAGAATTTGTCAACGAGGTAGCCATAGGGCTGCAGCCGGGTAAGGCGGCCATCCTGGCCGAGGTGGAGGAAAGCTGGATGGCGCCGGTAGATGTGAAACTGGAAGGTTTAGGGGCAGTGGTCTATCGTCGCCTGCGCTTAGAGTACATCGAGGACGAATTAGCCCAGGCATCGGCCGCTTTTGACGCTGAACTGAAGGAACTGCGGGAAGCGTTTGCCGAGGTGCGCGCGGAAAACAAAGCCGCCGTGCAGACGGAAATTGATAAGGTCAAAGCGAAGATGGCGAACCTGCAGTCCCAGATAACAGCCAAGCGAGAAGAGATCCGGCGTGAGCAGGAGGCCAAGATTGATGCTCTGCGTAGCCAGGTAAAGGATGCCAACGAACGGCAAAAGGCGAAAATCGAGAAGCGGATCGCCGACCTCAAGGCAGAATATACCGCCCGCGACGCGAAGCTGGAACAGGCGCAAAAACTCATCAAAGAAGCTCTGTCTCCGCATTCCATTCGGGAAATAGCCTGACGTGACCGTGGCCGCCGGCCGGATTAATGGTCGCCGGCGGCCACTTCATCAAAGGTTGACGACTACGACGAAGGAGTCACAAACAAAATGGCTGGATACTACACACACATTGAGAGAAGGACCAGGCGGAACCCATACTTCCGCGAAGTCCTGTTCACCGGCCCATTCAGCCAGTTGGTGGTGATGTCGCTGAAACCAGGCGAAGAGATAGGCCTGGAAACACACTCCAACGCCGACCAATTCATCCGGGTCGAACACGGCAGCGGCAAGGCGATTCTGGACGGGCAAGAATACGATCTGGAGGAAGGGTCGGCAATGGTCATCCCCGCCTGGACAGAGCACAACGTAATCAACACGTCGGCGACAGAGGCGCTTAAGCTGTACACGATTTACAGCCCGCCGGAATACCCTGAAGGCGCACTTCACCAGACAAAGGCAGCAGCCGAAAGGATGCCTGTCTAGGCTGGAAAAGACCCCCGGTCACTACCAAACCCCTCGGGCTTATGACACAGTTTGTCCTACATTTTCTCCGCGCCCTCTGTGTCTCCGCGTGAGACTATCTATTTTCGCGGGCGCATGTGCTACAATCAGGCGCCATGTTCGCCACGACGTTGGACATTCGGGATGACGTGGAGTACGCGGCGCGGGCGCATCTGGTGCTGGAGTCGCCGCCGCATTTTCCCAGCCTGACAGACGAACTGCGCCTGTTCTGGCGTATCTTGCGCCTGGCGCGGCGGGAACGGCTGTGGCTGCTGCGCAGCTCCTGGGGGCGCGCCAACGTTGACCTGCTGGCGGCAGCCATTATCGGCTTGTGGCCCGCCCGCTGGCGGCCCACCATTGTGCTGCAAGGCTGCATGTGGCAGCCAGACCCCGGTCTGCGCGGTAGATTGCAGCGGCTGGTAGTGAAACTGGCGGATCGGGCCATAGCCCTGTATGTGGTGCAGTCGTCGGCGGAACTGACGCTGTTCCCGCAGACCTGGGGCGTATCGCCGCAGAAGATGCGCCTTTGCCTTTATTTTGCCACTTTTAACGAGCGCGACTTAATGCCGTCACCGCCTGCTGGCGAATACGTTTTTGCCGGCGGCAATTCCCACCGCGTGTACGAACCGTTAATTGCCGCCGCCCGCCAGTTCCCCGAACGCTCCTTTATCCTGGCGACGAATCGCTTGCAGAGAGCGGAACTGCCGCCCAACGTCAGCGCCAGGCCCGTGCCGCACCGCGAGTTTGTGTCCCTGATGCAAGGGGCGGCGGCGGTGGTGGTGCCGCTGCGCCAGGGATTGTGCCGCGCCGTGGGGCAGCAGACTTATTTGAACGCCATGTGGCTGGGTAAGCCAACTATCATCACAGATGTGTTGGCTGTGCGCGATCACGTGACCGATGGGGAGACGGCGTTGATCGTGGATGGCTCGGTGGAGGGGTACGTGGCGGCGCTGCGGCGGGTGTTGGACCCGGTTAACGCGGCAGAGACGGCGCGGATGTGCCGCGCGGCGCGGGCGGCGGTGGTCAACCGCTTTTCTTTCCCGCATCATGCCGCCTGTTTGCTGCAAGTGATGACCGAAGCGGCAGAAAGAGTAAATAATTAATTGTTGAATCCCTGAATAGTGAATGGTTAACGACGGCCTCATTAACCATTCGCCAATTCACCCATTCACGAATTAATTATTGTTTTTCTGCTGCGCTCCTATTGATAGGAAACACGCTTAAGAGAAAGGGCGCAGAGAAGTATGGACGTCGTCGCCTGGTTCTGCCTGTTTGTGATTGGCTATCATTACGCCGGCTATCCGGCCCTGTTATGGCTGCTGGCGCGGCTGCGCCCGCGACCAACGCGCCAGGGAGAGGGGCTGCCCCCAGCGGCGTCCCCGCCGCCCCTGTCCCTGATCATCGCCGCCTATAATGAAGCCGAAGTCATCGCCGCCAAAATTGAAAATAGCCTGGCCCTCGATTACCCCCCCGACCGCCTGGAAATCCTCGTCGTCGCCGATGGCTCCAATGACGGCACGGCAGAGATAGTGGCTGCCTATGCCGCGCGCGGCGTGCGCCTGCTGCACCAGCCGCAGCGCCAGGGCAAGAGCGCCGCCATTAACCGCGCCGCCGCTCAAGCCCGCGGCGACATATTGGTTTTTTCCGACGCCAATGCCTTTTATCTACCTGACGCGCTGCGCATGTTGGTGCGCCACTTTGCCGATGCGCAGGTGGGCGGCGTCACCGGGCAAAAAACGATCCGCAGCAGCGTCAGCGTTACGCTGCCGAGCGTCAGCGTTACGCTGCCGAGCGTCAGCGTTATGCTGCCGAGCGACAGCCAATTGCCGGCAGGCGGCGTCAGCGAATCATCCAGTCTCTATTGGCGTTATGAATCAGCTATCAAGCAGTGGGAAAGCGCCATTGGCTCAACGGCAGGCGTGGTGGGGGAGATGATGGCGGTGCGCCATTCCCTGTTCCAGCCCATTCCCCTGGACGTGATTAACGACGACGCCTACCTGGCGGTGCGCCTGTGCGCGCAAGGGGCGCGGGTGGTGTATGAACCGGCGGCGGTTTGCTGGGAAACGGCGGCGGAATCCAGCCAGGACGAGCAGATCCGGCGGCGGCGCATCACGGCGGGGCGGTTTCAACTGCTGTTTCGCCCGCGCCTCTGGCCCTGGCGTTCGCCGTGGATGATATTCGCCTTGATTTCGCACAAGTTTTTGCGGCTGCTGCTGCCATTCTTTTTGCTGGGCGCGTTGGTGAGCAGCGCGCTGGCAGTCTGGCGCGGCCTGGGCGGGCGGCTGCTGCGGCTGGCGCTGGCGGGGCAGGCGGCAGTGGGAGCTTTGGCGGCGTGGGGGGCATGGCAGGAACAGACGGGGCGGCGGGGCAGAATGCCGGCATTGGCTTACTTCCTCCTCAGCAGCAATTGGGCTACTGTGCAAGGGCTGGTGCGCTATCTGCGCGGGCAGCAGACCGTGCTCTGGCAAAAAGCGCAGCGCCAGCGGCTGCTAGAACAACACACAACAATCAACAGATAACAAATAACCGTTGAACGTTAACTGTTGCCTGTTTTCTGTTAACTGTTAATAAGTCGTTTGCCGCTTAGCAAGAGTTTGCCCCACAAACTGCCGGCAGCCCGCAGTTGCACATTCATCTGCGTCTCCGCTCCCCAGTCAAATTTGTACGCCTCATCCCCCCGCAGAAAATCGAATACGTTCGCGCCCGCGGCAATGCAATCTTGCAGCGCGTAAGCGATCACCTGTCGCCCTGGCCCAAAACGAGACCAGGCCAGATCATACCCCGTAATATAAAAGGAAAGCCGCCCGCCATAGAGGAAACAGTACATCATGGCAATGGGGTTGTCCCCTAACCGCAGCCCATAAAGGCGCAGCCAGCCGCGCTGCTGGAACTGCGCCGCCACATCTTGCTGGAAAGGCAGCATTCGTGGGTCGCCGAAAGCGCCCGCCCGCCCCTGCTCCTGCTGCACAGCCTGATGCAGCCGCGCCAGCGTGACCAGCGTTTGGGGAATAGCTGCCGCATCCTCTAATTGACCATACTGCACATCGCCTGCGCCCGCTTCTGCCAGATAGCGGTCATAGCGGGTGATGTTGCGCCGCTGATTTTTGCCCAGACTTTGCCGCAGCGTTTCCCAATCTGCCGGCAGCCGGATAAACGGGCAGGGCAGCGTCTCTATTTCCTGCCAGCGGGCCGGGAGTCGCCGCTGCAGCGCCGCCAGGGTAGGCGACTGCGGCGGCAAGCTTTCCAGTTGCAGCACATCCCAACCACGCCCGGCTAAGACGCCGCGCGCCAGCATCTTTACAGCCGTCTCATCTCCAGGCAGAGTGATAAACTCCAGATGATCCGCCGCCGCCCGCCCGCTGCCAATGAACAGCAGTTGGCGATAAAACAGCCCCCCCGGTAGCCGCTTGCGCCCTATCACGAGCGGGGCTATGCCGCGCAAACGGCCATCCTCCGCCCGCAGCGCCAGCGTCCAGGGGCGGTAGTCGCCGCCAAAATGCCGCAGCCAGGCAGACACCCATTCCCAGGTAAGAAAAACGTTGTCCACACAACTGCGGCGCAGCAGGTCATTCCATTCGGGAGCCAGAGCGGTGAATTGGGCGCGGGTGTTAAGCAGATAGATAGACATAGGGATAGGGAGGTATGAGGTATGAGGTATGAGGTATGAGGTATGAAGGTTTCACATACTTCATACCTCATCCTTCTTCCTTCTTCCTTCTTCCTTCTCCTCATAGGTTTGCAGGATTTTTTGGGCGATGGGGGCCCAGGCGAAGCGGGTTTCGCAGAGACGGCGGGCGTATGCGCCCATTTCTGCCGCCAGGTCGGGGTCAGTGACCAGGCGCAGCAGGGCGGCAGCCAGGGCGGGCGGGTCTTGTGGGGGGACTAGTAGCCCGCTGTGCTCTTCTTCCACCACCTCTGGCAGCCCGCCCACGCGGGTGGCGACCACAGGACGGCCAAAACTGTAAGCCACTTGCAGCGAGGCGCTCTGGGAGCTGTTGCGATAAGGGTAAGCCACCACCGTGGCCATTTCCATCAAGGGCCCAACTTCAGCCAGCGGCAGGTAGCGGGTATCAAAGATGACGTCTGCCGTAATGCCCAGTTCTGCCGCCAGGCGGTGCAGTTCGCCGGCGTCAATGTATTTGGTGGGATAGCCGGCGATGATCAGGCGGGCGCGCGCCTGCTGCCGCACCAGGGCGAAGGCGTGCAGCAGATCAGGGATGCCCTTGCTGGCGGTCAGGTTACCGAAGAAGAGAATGATAGGCGCGGCGTCCGTGGCGGCATTATCGGGGAGCTGGTAACGTTGTTGCAGCGCCAGGCGCGCCGCCTCACCGCCGTGCTTCTGGATGAACACCATCTCGTTGCCGTGCCCAATGACGTGGGCGACGCCTGCCGGCACGGGGAACAACTCCAGGAAGCGCTGCCGGTTGCCTTCTCCGTGCAAGAAAATAGCGGCGAACTGGTCATAAACGGCGCCATAAAGCCGGTTGCTCAGGGCAACCGCTTGCTGCCGGCAGCCGGCAGCAAGCCGCAACCGGCTGCCGCCCGCTGAGTGAAGCTGTTCGCGCAGCTCAAACTCGTGACATATATCCGTCAGGCGCAAGCCGCGGCGGCGCAAATAAGCCAGAAAGAAGGCTTCAAAAGGAAAGTTGATCTTACCAAACTGGACAATGTCCGGTCGCTGGCGCAGCAGGTAGCGGCTGAGTTTAACCCACTCCCACAGAAGGCGCAGAGCCCGCCCGGCGCGCCGCGCCTGCCAGTGTAGTTTGCGCCCCAGGCGCGCCAGCCGCCCCCGCGGCGGCTGCCCAGAACGGGGATCGAAAGCTGCCCACAGCCTGAGCGGCGTGACCACGGCGAAGTTGTGGGGATAATGAGCCATCTCGTAGCCGGCGGCGGTGACCAGGGTGACGTCTGCCCCCTGTTCCGCCAGGGCGCCGCAAAGCTGGTAAGCGTAATGGATCATGCCGCCGGTGGCTAAGGGTTCAACGACGAAGATGCGCATGGTAACACAAAACAGGCAACGGAAAACAGATAACGAAAAACTAGGCGAGCAGCCTGTGGTAGATTTGGGCCAGCTTTTGCGCCTGGCGCACGATGTTGAAGCGGGCGGCGGCGGTTTGTTGTCCCGCGGCGGACATGCTTTGCGCCAGGGTCGGGTTTTGCAGGATATGCCGGCACGCTTGCGCCAGCGCCGCCGCATCCCCTGCCGGCACCAGCAAGCCGTTTTGCTGAGGCGAAACCATTTCCGGCACGCCGCCCACGTTGCTGGCGACTAACGGCAGCCCCACCGCCATCGCTTCCATGAGTACGGTGGGCAGGGCGTCATCCAGCGTGGGCAGCACAAACAAATCGCTCATGGCCAACAGGTCGGGAATGTCGTGACGTACGCCGGCAAAGATCACCGCCTCCGTCACGCCCAATTGCCGCGCCAGCGCCTTGAGTTCCGCTTCATACGCGCCGCTGCCCACCACCAGATAGCGCAAATCGGGCCAGGTCTGGCGCAGCGCGGGTAAGGCTTGCAGCATATATTGGATGCCCTTTGGCTGGCGCAGCACCGCCACCGTGATCAGCAGCGGCGCGGCGGGCGGAATGTGGAACGCCTGCCGCTGTGCCTGGCGGGCGGCGGCGGGCTGCGGGCAAAAACGAGTCACATCAATGCCATTATACAGCGTCAGGCAGCGTTCTGGCGGCAGCTGCGCCTCTTGCTCCAGGTAGCGCCGCAGCCCATCGGAGACGGCAATGATTTGCCGGCAGCCATGCCGCAGCGTCCACCACATCAACCGGATACGGCGCGCCTCTTTGCCGGGCGTTTGCCCGTCGTCAAAAGTGTGCAAAGTAGCCACTGTAGGCAGCCCGCGCAGGCGCGCCGCCATCGTGCCCAGGGTGTTGGCGAACTCCAACTGCGTATGCACCAGATGCGCCTGCTGCTGCCCCAGATAACGCGCCAGCCGCGGAATGGCCCCCATATCGCGCAGATGGGCGATGGGCAGCAGGTCCACAGGCACGCCCAACTGCCGTATCTGCTCAGCCATCACGTTGTCGTCCTTCACCTGAAAGGCGCACACGCGCACGTGGAACGCCGGCCCATGCAATTCGCGCAGAAACGGAACCAATAACCGTTCCGCCCCGCCCATTCCCAGACCATCAATAAACCAGACAATGTTGTACATAGGAGGTAGGAGGTATGAGGTATGAGGGTTTCATACTTCATACCTCCTACCTCATGCTTTACTTAATCGTAATTGAGCCCAGTGGGGTGCGGCCGTGGGCGTCTGCGCCTTCGTTTGCCAGGGTTAATGCCGGCATTTCTCCCCCTGGCGCCACAAAAGCCACGTTTAGCGTATAGTCGCCTGGGGGCAAGTTGGAGGGGAGGGAGATGCCGGCAGTCGTTTGCATAATTTCCCCTGGCAGCCAGCCGCGCGCGTTAATGTCCGTCACCTCCTGCCACAACAAGTCGCCGCCGGCGTTTGTCAGCGCCAGCGCCAACAGAAAATCATCATAAGGTGGCGCCACGCCGTTGTTTTTCCAGGACAGATGGACGACGATCTCGGCGCCAACCGCCGCCGCCGCCGGAAAATCTGCCCGCAGCAGTTGCAGCCGGTATCCCACCGCCGCCAGCAGCGCCAGAATATCTGCGTCGCTGCCCCGCCCGCCCAGATTGTCATGTACCAGCGAGGCGTGCATCTCCTGGGCAAAAAAACGGGCGCTGGCTAATGCCTCTGGCGTATACGCCTCCGCGCCCAATTCAAACACAATGGGCGCGGTGGGCCAGCGCTGTGCCACCGCTTCGCTGATTTTCTCCCGAAACCGCTGCTGGTGCGTCTCCGACCCCAGGGCGTCGAAGCGAATGCCCACGTCGCCGTGGATGCCCACGTCGCCGCGGGCCGACAACGCATAGAATAGCGCATCTTCGTGCCACGGGTTATAGGGCATCAGTAAGCGGGTGCGTTGAAAGCCGGCGTACTCGTAGCTGATTTGCCCCAGGCTGCCATCCTGTTCCAGGCAGGGGCGGGTGGCGCTGCCGCCCAGATACATGTCGGCAATGTGGCGGCGGATGTGCCAATCCAGCGACTCTGGCGTGTCATCATACTGCGGCGTGCCCCATTCGCCATAATAGCCGTAGGAGCCAATATCCAGAAAAGCCAGGTCAGGGTCGCCGTCGTACTGCTGGCGCAGGGCATCTATGAATTTGCCATGTTCGCGCAAGAAAAGGCAGCTGCTGTATTGCGTTTCCGGGCCGCGTTCGGTTTCCACCACGCCCGCCCCTTGCGCCAGCAGCCAGTCCGGGATGGTTGGGCCTGGGCCCCACGGCGGCGGCTGCGTGGTGCGCACGCGAAAATGGAACCGCCCCCACACGGGGGCGCGCCCCTGTGCGGGGGCGCGTATGCCGCTGGCTTTGGCTTCCTGGCGCAGCGCTTCGATGGGGCTCCAGTCGAATACATCAGGCGCGGGCTGGAGTTCGTCCCAGTTGAAACGGGTGTAGCGCACTGTTTCGGGGAATCGGTCGGGCAAGGAGCGCGTATTTTGCCAGCCAATGCCCGGATTGGGCAAATAATCGCTGATGGGTTGGGGATAAAATACCGTTGTTTCGGGTGTGGCGGTAGACGCTATCTCCGTGGGGCAGCAAACGTCCTGTTCGGTGGAAGGCGGCGGCGTGGCAGCGGGCGGATTTGCCGGCAGCGCCGCCTGCCGGCAGGCGACTAACAACCAGAGCAGCAGCCAGCCGTAGCGCGCCAGCTTGAAAAGGGCGGGCAGCGTGAGGCGTTTCATTGCGTTCAGTCTTCCGGCAGCCACAGGCGGCTAATTTCGCTAAAGAGGGTTTGCCACTGGCTGGCGTCCGCCTGCGTCACGCCAAAAGCCAGATAAGGGCGGACGGCGAGTTCCACACAGCAGGCGAGTACGCCCGCCCGCGGCGGCAGCAGCCGGCAAGGGGCAGGTTGTCCATAGGCAGCTAGGTAAGCGGGCAACAAATTGGCGCGCCAGGCCAGCAGCGCCTGCGCCGCCCGCTGCGCCCGGTCGGCGTAAGAAGGCGTGTACGGGGTGCTCTTGACGGCGCAAACGATGATGAACAGGTATACGTCCAGCGTCGTGTGTCGATCCCAACGAGAAAACTGCCAGTCTACCAGGGCCATGGCGGGCGCGGCGCTGGTCGTGTGCCAGGCGTCATCGGCGGCGGGCAAAAGCACGTTTCCCGGCCAGAAATCCCCTTGCAGCAAGGTGCAGCCGGCAGCGTTTGCCTGCGCCTGGGCCACCTGCCTGGTCAGGCGGCGGAGTTCTTCTAACGCGGCGGGGGGGAGTGGGAAGATGCCGGCAAAAGCCTCCGCCTTTCGCCCAAAATCCGCCTCCAGTGCCGAAGCCTCGTCTACCATCCCCGATTCCTCTGGGCGCGTCGCGTATTGGTGCAGTTGGCGCAGCCAGACGGCAGCTTGTTGCAGCAGCTTTTCCACCTGTGACTGATTTTGCCAGAAATGGGCAGGCGCGGCCAGCAGCGGATCGCCCGGGCAGTGCGTCATGAGCAGCGCCCGATCCGCGCCATGTTGAGCCAGAGCCAGCGGGCGGGGGGCGCGCCCGGCAGCGCGCTCACCCAACGCCTGCCACAACTGGCACAGGCGCAGATACTCTGTTTGCAGCGTATGGCTGTGGCGGGGGGTGCGGCAGATTTTGGCTACCAGCGCCGGCTGCCTTTGGGAGGTGGGGAAGCCAAAAAGGAGCAAATTGTTATGCGCCGCATAGGCGCCATTGGTTTGTAATACCCAGTGCCAGGCTGCCGGGGTTCCCATGCCGGCGGGCCAATGCTGCTGCGCCAGGGCGGACAGGTAATCAGGCATGGGGGTTCGCCTCGCCCGTTCCCACTTTGCCTATGATGGCATAGGCGGGCAGGAAATGGGCCAGCGGGCGCAGGAGGAAGAGGGGGGTGAAGAGATGCGCCAGGCGGGCGCTGCCGCCGAAGATACGCCAGCGGGCGCAGCAGGAGCAGCGGGCGCAGCAGGAGCAGCGGGCGCAGCAGGAGCAGCGGGCGCAGCAGGAGCAGCGGGCGCAGCAGGAGCAGCGGGCGAACTTTTGCGCCGCCGTTTGCCTGAAGACGTACTGCAAGGCGGCCGGGGTAAGGGGGAACAGGTAAGCCGGGTGCAGATGATCGGGCAAAGCGCCATAGACGGCTACCGGCTGTAAACCCGCCTGTGTCAATTGCTGCCGCACTCGGCGTATCGTTGGCGCGCCCCGCCCGTCCCCGCTGCCGCCAGACCGCCAGAACCCTCTCCACGGGGAGGCAAAGCTCAGGTAGAGAGCGCCATCGGGCTTGAGCCGCTGCGCCAGTTCCGGCAGCAGCGCCATGGCGCTGAAACCGTCGGGCAGGGCTATCAAGTCATAGCAGGTGGCTAACGGGAAGTTAGCGGTTCCATCGGGGAGGCGGCGCGGCGCGTGGGGCATGGTGGTGACGGTGAAACTGGCAGCCAGCCCTTCGTCTACCGTGCCTAACAGAAGCGCCTGACCCGATGCCGGCAGTTCTGGCAAAAAACGCCAATCCATACTGCCGGCAGACCTCACTGTTTCATTCATGGTTGTTTCCGCGACCTGCGCCAGCTAATGATTGCGCCGCCAACCGCCAGTGCCGTGCCCGTAACCAGCAGGCCAATAATGGCCGCCCACATGGTGGGTGAAGGCTGGCTGGAAGGGGGCGCGTAGCGGTCTGGTAGGACGCTGGCGGGCGCGCCCCCGCGCGGGGGCGCAGCAGCAGCAGCTGCCGCCGCCGTTGCCTCTGTTGCCGGGGCGGCGGTGGGCGTAACCAGTTCAATCTGCGCGGGCGTTTGCGTGACGTCATTGATGGCGCCGGCCAGACCGCTGCTGCCGCCTGCCGCTGCGGCAGTCCGCATGGCGTTAAAGGAAACGACCCGTTCCCCTTGCACCAGGGCCACGTTGCCTTCAATCTCCGCTGCCAGCGCCGGGTTGGCGTAGGCGCGGCTGGCCCACTCTACCCCCTCGTCCGTGACGCCGCTGATGACCAGCAAAGGACGGCTGCTGTCCCAGGGCGCGGGCAGCATCTGGATAACGCCCAGGCTGGCATCTGCGCCCAGGCGGTAAACGACGGAACCAACCGTTTCTTGCAGCGCGTCGCTGCCCGCGTCGCTGCCCGGCAGGAATGGCTGGGGTAGCGCCTCATTCACGCTGGCGAGAAAAGAATTGGCGCCAGGGCGGCCCACAGCGACCACGTAATGCTGCGCCAGTTCCGTCGTGTCCGCCGTCGCGGCGTCTTCCGCCGCCGCCGCTCGCACCACCTGCGGTGACAAACCAGAGCCGCGGCTGTCCTGACCGAACCGGTTTGCCAGCCGCGCCAGCGCGTTCAGGTCGGCTGCCGCCGGCGCAGCCGGCAGCACAAACAAGAGGTCGCCCAGGTCTGCGGCGGGCCCCGCCAGATTTTGTGTGCCTGCTAACACCTGGCGCGGCAGTGTTAGCTGGCTGGCGCTGTCAATGCGCGTCCAGGCCAGCGGCGTGTTGCCGGGCAGACAGGGATCATTCATGCCCATCACGGCAACAAAGCGCAGCCGGTTGCTCTCGCCGGGGCTGAAATCAGCCGGCGCCAGGGGAATGACGAGCGCCGAGGGCGCACGCTCGCCGCCGCCGGTGGGGCTGGCTGGCGCGCCGCCGGCGGGGTTCCCGTTTAGTTCCACCGTCAGTCCGGAAAGGGCGGCGTTGAGAGAAGTGGATTGGCGGTAGAGGAGCGTCAGGCTGGCGCCGGGTTGGATGGCCCAGTTTGCCGGCATTTCAAAGCTGATGGAGGAGGTTTTCCGACCAATGCCTTCCAGTATGGCCCCGCGATACCCCAGGTCAGCCAGCGTAAACGTCTCTGGCAGCGCTTCCAGTCCCGTAGGGGCCGCAGGCGTGCGGCGCACAGCGCGAATGACCGCCACGCTGCCGCCAAAACTGAGAAGCGGCTCGGCGCTGGAGAGAGCGCGCGCCGCTTTGGCCACGCCCGCGTCCGAAGCGCCCGTGATGACCAAAACGACGTGATCCGCGCTGGCGGGGGAGGGGATGATTTGCAGCAGACCGTCGTCAGGATACAGAATGGCGCGCCCGGCGTCGTACAAGACGCTGCCGCCGCCAGACGGCGGGCTGCCGCCAGACGGTGGGCCGCCGTTGCCGGCAGGCGCGGCGGCGGACCCGGTCCGGGCAGCAATGGCGCGGCTGCTGCGCGTATACAGCGGCCCGCCCGCGCTGTTGACCAGGGTCAGGGTGATGGGCGTTTGCGCGGCGATCACCGGCTGGTCGTTCAGGTTGACTTGCAGCGTGGTCGTCAGCGCGCCGCTGGCGGGGATGTCCCAGGCAATCAGCCGCCCATTAGCAAAGCAGTCGCCGCTGCACGCAGTCATCTGGTGGAAAGGGGGAATTTCGGCTACCAGGCGACTGCCAGCCAGGTCGGCGGCGGGAACTCTGGGCTGCACGTTGATCAGATAAGCGTCTTCGCGGGTATCTACGGCTATATCCACCGGTTGAGCCGCCAGGCGGGTGGGCAGAGCGCTCTGGGCGTACAGATCCGCCGTAAACTCGTTGTGATGGGGCTGCCCGACAGCCACAATGTCGCTGCTGGCTAACTGCTCCGGTGTCAGTGCGCTGGCGGTAGTCAATTCTGTTTGCACCCCGCCGCTCGTTTGCTGCCCAATGGCGGCGGCGGCAGCAGCGGCAGCGCTCAGGTCGGCGTCGCTGTAATTGTCTGGCAGGACGATCAGGCTGATTTCCGGTGTCGGGCGCTCCCGCCACAGCGGGCGGGGAAAAGTGGAAAGGTCGGTCACCGGCGGCAGCGGCGCGTAAGACAGATCAATTTGTGAATTTTCGTATAGTACGAAGCGGATGCTGTCCAACAGGGTGCAGTTGGGGCCCGCATACAATGTCAGGCGCAGCGTATGGTCGTTGGCTTCGGGGTCCAGAACGGCGCTGTAGGGAATGGGCAGGCGCAGCGCGCGGCTGACGCTCCCGCTGGTGGGGTAGGGCGTGAAGGATGCCAGGGCTACGTCGTTGAGGGTAACATCTATGCGCGCTTCGGCCAGTTCGGGCGGCAGGGGCGCATCTGGCTCCAGACCGCTGCCATAAAAAATGTCATAATACAGCGTAATGGCGCTGGCTTCACCGCGAATAGCCCAATCCTTGGGGGTGGTGAACGAAATCAGGATTTCGTCCAGCGGGGAGAGCATCACTTCTGTGGTTTCGCCCAGGCTGGCTAAAGTGAAGCTAAATGTATTGGCGGCAGCGGCGGCAGTCGGGGTGGCGGTCTGCGCCAAAAGCGACGCCTGCGAACCAACCAACAAGCAAAAGAGCAGCACCGCTCCCAAGAGCCAGGGCACAAAGTTTGTTTTGTGGATGGTCAGGTAACTGCGCCACTGACTGCTAACCACTCTCCGCTGTGGCGTCTTCCGCCATCGCGGCGTCTTCCGCCATCGCGGCGTCTTCCGCCGCCGTTCACTATTTTCACGTTTCATGGAACACCATTGTATCATCGCCCTTCGACAGGTTCAGGAGGCGCGCATAAGCTGGTATGCCTGGCGCAAAGAGTCGCGCGCCAGCAGCCAGACGACGCCCAGGTAGGCGGCTGCGCCGGCGGCGGCAATGAGCAGAAGGCGCAGCAGGGGGGGCAGGCTGGCGGTCAACCAGACTGCCGGCAATCCGGCAGCCAACAGCGCCCCGCCCGCGATGAAAGCCGGCGTCACCTCCCGCCCCATCTCCAGCCAGCCTACTTGCATCTGCCTGGTAGCCATCCACAGCCGCAGGATAGTGCGGGCTGCGCCCATGACCAGGTGCGCCAGGGCGATGCCAATCAGACCAAAGCGCGCCCCATACCAGAGGGCCAGCAGCAGCGGCGGCAGAATAACCAGCCCCAGTTTGACCAGAATGTCGGGTCTGCCCACCGCTTTGTACACGTCGCCCACGTTGCTGCCCACCGAACTCACCAGTACAAACAGCGCCAGAATGCGCACCACGGGCACAGCTTCCACCCATTTCTCGCCGAAGGCGACGCGCACAAAGGGATCGGCGGCCAGAAAGATGCCCAGGCACAGCGGCACGCTGACCAGTTCCAGATAGCGCAGCGTCGCCAGAAAGGCGCGCCGCAGTGTGACTATATCTTTTTGCACGGCGGCGTAAGCCGGGAAAATAGCGGCGCTGACCACCCACAAGATGTTCAGCACCAGCAGTTCTGGCAGGCGATAAGAGAGCGTGTAGACGCCCAACGCTTCATCGCCTAACCGCCGCCCCACAATGACGTAATCAATGTTATTGGTGATGGCTCCCAGCACGTTAATGCCCAACATGGAAGAGCCGTAGCTGAGCATACTGCCGGCAATCCCCCGGTCAATCTGTAGTTGGGGCCGCCAGGGAAAAACGCCCCAGGCCACGATGACGCCGGCAATTACACCCATAATCTGTCCCCACACCAACGACCAGGCGCCAAAACCCAGCAGGGCCAGACCAATGCCGCCGGCCCCTTTGACCACGGCGCGGGTCAGGTCGGGGATTATTTTACGGTTAAAAGCCAGTTCCCGCTGCAAGCGCACAATGTGGATGGCCCCCAGCGCGTTCAAGATAAAGGTCAAACCTGACAGCCGCAGCAGCGGAACCACTGCCGGCTCGCGGAAATAGGCGGCCACGGCTGGGGCAATGGCTGCCGTGACCGCCGACAGCAGCACGCCAACCAACAGATTCATGGTAAAAACGGTGTTCGCCGCGTCCGCCACGCCCTCGCGCCGGTAAATGAGCGCTGCTCCCAGCCCCAGGTCTTGAATGACGGAAAGGTAGTTAATGGTCAACGTGGCGAAACCTACCAGGCCAAAATCCGCCTTGCTCAACAGCCGTGCCAGAATGCCTGTGGAGATAAGCACCAGCAGCTTCCCCAGCCCAAAGGAGAGGTAATTCCAGAAAACAGCGTGGGCTGTGCGGCGGCTGACAGTGCGGGAATCCATTAGAGGTAGGAGGTAGGAGGTAGGAGGTAGGAGGAAAGAAGGAAGAAACTTTTCATACTTCATACCTCATACTTCTTACTTCATAAAGGTGATTGGCGGCGACAGCCAGGGACACCAACAGCCACAGGTAACGGATATAGTCGCCGTGCAGGAAAATACTGGCAGTCAGGTAAGTGATCAGGCTGAGCAGCAGGGAGGCGATCCAGGCGGCTGTGTGCGGGTCGCCGCGTTGATTGGCAGCCTGTCGCAGTTGGTTGAGGCGCAGTAGCAGGCTGCCGAATAAAAGGCTGAAGGCAGCCAGACCCAGCAAGCCTGTTTCCGCCAGCAGCTCCACGTAGAGGGAATGCGCTTCGCGGGGTTGGGCGCGGTATTCCAATCCCAACTCGCTGGCATACCGCTGGTATTGGCCGGGGAAATTGCCCACGCCCACACCCAACAAGGGATGTTCGGCAAACATCCTCAGCCCCGAAATGATCTCGCTGGCCCGTCCCCGCAGGGAGCTTTCCTCCTGGACAGTTGCCGCGCCGCTGAGAACGTCGGTGAAGCTTTGCAGCCGTTCCGTATAGGCGGCGGGCATAAACAGCAGCAGCAGCGCCGCCGCCAGACCCACAAATACCAGGGAGGCCGGGCGCACCCGCCGTTCCCACAGCAGGCACAGACCCATGACAAAGACAGCCACCAGCGCGCCGCGGCTGTACGTGTTCACCAGGGCCAGCAGGATCACGAGGGCGGCAGTTGCGCCCGCCAGACGATAGAGCAAAAGGCGCTCATCCAGGAAGCGGTAAATCGCCAGCGGCAGCGCCGCCGCCAGGATCATGCCGTAGAAGTTGGGATCAGCCAGAGGCCCAATCAGGCGATATTGCAGCACGCCAGACAGGACTTGCTCGCTGCTGCTGCCGGCAAAACCGAAAAACGTCTGCCCATAGTTACCCGTGATCGCCTGGTAGCTGCCCAGCAAAGCCAGCGCCGCCACCGACCAGATGACCAGCCACAGCGCCCGCCGCCAGTAGCGCGCCTGCGACAAGGCCGCCACCACGCTTACCAGAATGATAAAATCTTTGACAAAGTCCGTTACCCGATTCATGACCAGCCACTGCTGCTCCGCCACAAAACCGGATGCCACCCAGACGCAGCCGTACCCAATCATAGCCCACTCCAGAAAGCCCAGGCGGAAGAGAGGCTGGCGCGTCAACAGCCGGTTGAGCAGCAAGCTGGCAAAAACCAGCGCCACCAGCGGCTTGTTAATAGAGGGCAGGCCTTGCTCGGTGAAAATGGTGGACATGTTGGTGCAGATAACCACCACCAGCAGGTAAGCGCCAGACTGTGGTCGCCACAAGATGGCGGCAGCCATGGCGGCTGCCCCCAGACCGCCCACGACCATGAACGCCAGCCGCTGATCGCGGTAGCCAATAACAGCCAGCAGCAGCGCCAACGTCACGCCGCCCGCCGCTGCCAGCGCCAACAGGGTGATTTGGGCGGCGGGGACGCCGCTAGGGGCGGCGGGGACGCCGCTAGGGGCGGAAGGCTTGAGGGGCGCGGGCCCTGTCAGGGATGGACTACGCATGTACTTTTTCTACGCTGCCGGCAGGCGGCTGGAAGTAGTCTAACAAAGTCTGGCGCAGTACAATAAAGCCAACGCCGCCCACCAGCCCCAGGATGATGCTCAAGGTTAGATCGGTCAGGTGGTTGGGTGAGTCGGGTTGATCGGGCGGGGTTGCGGGATCAAGCTGTCGCAGTTCAAAAATGTCATATAGATTGGTGAGATAGCTGAGGCCCGCGGCGCCCAGAGCGTTAGCCAGATCAGCCGCCAGCAGCGGCGATGGCCCTTCAACCTCAAGCTGCAAGACGCTGGCGTCGGGCAGCACCACGCAGCTAATATCGTAAGGAGCAATCGCGGATGCCGGCACGTTCAAAATGGCAATCGCCTGATCGGCAATCAACGTACTCTGCAAAATCTCGCAGTAGTTGGTTACCAGCCCGGTGCGTCGCGCCAGAATGTCAATGCGATCCAACAGTTCGCCGCTGTCCGCGTCCATCTTGGGATTGGCAATGAACGTTGTTTCTGCTTTGTAGACGGGGCGCTGGCTGTAGCTGAAAGCCAGACCGGCCCCGGCGCTGAGGCAGACCGCCGCCAGTAGAATCCACCAGCTTTGCCAGAAAGCACGAATGTAAACAAGAGGGTTCATATGAATTTTACTGAGAGTTCCTCCGCACTCCGCCAGAGTGCGCTGTTCCAAAGCGCGCCATCAGCCGTGCTGCTGGTGGCTCTGGCTAAGCGGTATGGTGGGGCCGAAGTGCGTGTGTTCGACCTGGCGCGCGCCTTTCATGGCCATTTGCCTTATGCCGTAGCCACGCTGCCAGGTTCAGTTTTGCACGAACGGCTGCTGGCAGCGGGATTGAACACGGTCCCGCTGGCTTATGGGCGGGGCGATCCCCGCCTGGCCTGGGCCCTTTACCGCCTGATCCGGCAGGGCGGCTACCAGGTTGTAGATGCGCACAACCCCCAATCGCAGTGGTGGGGACTGTTGGCGGCGCAGTTTGCCCGCGTGCCTGTCCGTGTGTCCACCGTACACCTGGCTTACGGGCGGGTGCAGACCGATTCGCTGCGCGGCAAGCTGTATGAACAGGTGCTGCGGCTGAACAGGCGTTGGGGGTGTCGTTTTGTGACTGTGTCGCAATCCATCCGCAGCTACTTGCACGACCTGGGGGTAGTGGAAGTGGCTCTGATAGACAACGCCGTAGACCTGGACGCCCTGGCAGCGCCTGCGCCAGATGGTGACTGCCGGCAAGCGGCAGCGGGCTGCCGGCAAGCGGCAGCGGGCTGGCGGCAGGCGTTGGGCTGGGGGCCTGATACCTTTGTGGTGACGGTGGTAGGCCGGTTGGAGCCGCAAAAAGGACATACCTACCTGGTGGAAGCGCTGCGCCTGGCGCTGCGCCGCTGCCCGCAGTTGCGCTGTTTGTTGGTGGGCGAGGGGCGGCTGCGGCCCGATCTGGAGCAGCAAATTGCCGCCGCCGGGGTGGCTGACGTAATACATCTGGCCGGGTTTCGGCGGGATGTGCCGGCATTATTAGCCAGCAGCGACGCCTTTTGCCTCTCCTCATTAGCTGAAGGGCTGCCCTATGCCCTGCTAGAAGCCACGGCGCAGCGCCTGCCGCTGTTGGTGACGCGGGTAGACGGCATGGCTGAACTGCTGGCAGATCACCAGACGGCGCTGCTGGTCCCGCCAGCCGACCCGCAGGCGTTAGCCGATGGCATGTGCTGGCTGGCGCAAAACCCGCCAGCAGCGCGCGCATTAGGGCAAGCCGCCTATGATCTGGTGCGGCAGCGTTTTGATCCCCAACGCATGGTGCAGCAGACGCTGGCTGTTTATAGCGAGAGCGGTTTGAACACTGCATAGTAGGGTGATTTTCCCAAATCGCCCACGCGCCCGCTGGCGCGATCAACCTGGCTAATTGCCGTAGCTGGCAAAAATTGCCACGTTGCCTGACTTGTCGAATGCCAGTACGTCATAAGGTTGCGCCGCCGCCCCTTCTACTTCCATCCCTGGCGAGCCAATGGGCATACCGGGGACAGCCAGACCGGCAATGTCAGGACGTTCGGTGAGCAGCCGCTCAACTTCAGCGGCGGGGACATGTCCTTCAATAATGTAGCCATCCACGATGGCTGTATGGCAAGATTGGAGCGCAGGCGGAATCTGGTATTGATCTTTAACGGCTGTCAGGTTGGTGGACTCTTCAACCTGCACCGTATAATCATTCGCTTCCATATACGCCACCCAATCGCCGCAGCAGCCTCAGGCGGGCGAGGTGTAGACGGTGATGACCGGGCGAGTTGTCTTGCTCTCGTCTGTCGTTGGTTGGCTGCTCTGCCCCCCCGCGCAAGCCGCCAACAACGCCATTACCAACAGACCCAGTACAGTTGTCAGTTTGTGCATACTCTTACACTCCTTCAAAAATAGTAGGGCGATTTTCCAAAATCGCCCACCCGATTTGGGAAAATCGAGCTACAATGGACAGGTTGGCAACCCGCCCATTCCTTCGACGACGGACGGCAGCCGTCCGCGCTCTGAGCCTGCCTGTCGAAGGAGCCTGCCCTGAGCCTGCCGAAGGAGCTTGCCCTGAGCCTGCCGAAGGGACAGGGCTTCAAAAACAATCTGCGTAAATCTGCGAAATCTGTGTTACCTACCGCGGCAGGTTCAGCAGGCGCGTGAGCCCCATGACCTTGCCGGCAAACCGCGGCAGCGTATCCCGATAATGAATCACCACGCGGCGAACTGCCAGAGGATGGCGGCGCATCTGCCGCAGGCGGTTGGGGCCGGGCAGCAGCGTAAAAGCCATCTGAAAGCCGCTCTGCTGCAACATCTGCTGCAAAGCCCTATTATAATCCGCTGCCTGCCCATTGGGGTAGGCAAACGTGGTCACCGCCTGCCCCAGTTCTGCCTGGATGCGTTCGCGGCTGAGGCACGCTTCATGACGCGCCTGCCGCAGCGGCACGCGCGTCATGATGGGGTGGGTGTGGGTGTGCGCGCCAAAGGTAATGCCTGCCTGCGCCATTTCCCGCGCCTGATCCCACGTCAAATACAGCCCGGCGAACGCCGTTTCCGCCACGTTGACGCCCAACTGCGCCGGCAATTGCTCCACCGCCATCCATTTGGCGGCATCGGGCACGGTTTTTAACCAGGCCAGCCAGGCGTCTAACTGCCGCATTTTGCCGGCATCATCCGCCCACTGCACCCGTCCGCACCCCGGCAAATCTGCTTCCTGATAGCTGGTCTGCTGAAAGCAATATGCCGCCAGGTCCCAAAAGAAGGGGCGATTATGACCGATATAGCCGGTGGTCAGAAAGACGACGGCTGGCAGATGGCGGGCGCGCAATGCCGGCAGCGCCGCCGTCAAATTGTCCGCATACCCATCGTCAAACGTAATCAGCGCCGGATACGGGGGCAGCGCCCGCTGCTCCCGCCCCTGTTCCAGCCAGGCCAGCACATCTGCCAGCGAAACGACCTGAAAATGTTCCTGCAAAAAATCCAGTTGGGCGGCAAAGCCTGCAGGCGTGGCGCTGACGTTAGCCCGGTAAGTGAGAAAAGAAGGCTGGGCGGGGTCCGCAATACGGTGATAAGCCAGCACTGTCAAACAGCGCGGCCCCCAGACTCGCTGCACCCACTGCAGTCTGTCTGCATTGACCAGCCCCTTCTCCACCACGCGCAGCATACAGGTTTCTGCCCAGGCCTACTCTATGGGAAAAGGATACGCCTTAATAGGCCCCATGCCCACGAGATACGCTGCCTATGGTGCGCCACAGAATGACCAGATCGAACCAGAAGCTTTGCTTTTCAATGTACGCCAGATCCAACTTCACCCGCTCGTCGAACTCCAGATCGCTGCGGCCCGAGATTTGCCACAACCCGGTCAAGCCGGGCGTGGCTTCCAGCCGCCGCATCTGCCAGATTTCGTAAGTATCGGCTTTGAAGGACGTGGGGCGAGGCCCAACCAGACTCATGTCCCCCTTGATCACGTTAAAGATTTGGGGAAGTTCGTCCAGGCTGGTGCGCCGCAGGAACTTGCCGACGCGGGTGATGCGCGGGTCGTTAGAGATTTTGAAGTCGGGTGGCTTCAGTTCGTTGAGGTGCATTAGCCGCTGCTTCATTTCTTCGGCGTTGCGCACCATTGTGCGGAACTTAAACATGACGAAGCGGCGACCATGCCGGCCTGTGCGCATCTGCATGAAAAAAGGCGCCCCGCCGTCCTCTAACCAGATGAAATAAGAAATGATGACGGTCAAAATGAATACGACGGGTAGCAGAAGGAAACAAACAAACAAATCAAACGCCCGCTTGCGTTTGAGATAGGCGGCTTTTGCCGCGCCTGGTTTGGGCCAGAAAATGGGGCGCGTAATCTCGCCCAGGCGAGTGCCTTCGCCCAGGCGAACGACCTCGCCCATCCGCCACGCCTCAACGGAGTGGCCGTGAACAGGGAAAGTGGCGGACATGCTCGTCCCATTTCTGGTGGAGGGGATGGGTTCCCTCACGGTGATGAATTCGTCTGACTGCCACATAAGGCCTTCCTTTTACTGCATGATGATGAAGTGCCTGAAGAGATACTCATGGGCGATACAACTGCGGATGAGTTGTAACCCAAACGGGATACACGATTTAAGTGACAGCGCATGGCTAAACTTAAATGTAGCAAAAATTGAAGCGGCGGCTACGAGACTTTAGTCCCCCTGGAAACCGCTTGCGCCCACCGCCCCCAGAGCAGCACTTTACTTGAGTTTGCTTAACTTTTTGATTAACTTCTCCGCCAACCACCCCCAACCCCCCTCCCCGCAGTGGGGGAGGGGGGTGGCGTGGGGAGGGGAGGGGAAAAGGATGCAGTGGCACCCCCGCTCCCTTCGGTAAACTCAGAACTTGCCCTGAATCTGCTGAAGGGGCAGGCTCTGAGTCTGTTGCCGGGAACCGGTTTCGACAGGCTCAACCGACGGGGAGTGAACGATTACTTGGGGGGTACCTGGACGGGTGTTGGCTGCGGCGGTGAACAGCTACCTGCCACCGCGCGCCGACCCCGCCGGTCAAAAAAGTAATAGCCAATAGCAGGAGAAAACTAGCGTCGCCCTCAGGCTGCTCTTGTGCTGTGCCCCGGATTAAGCCGCTCTGTCCTGGTTCAGGTGTGGGTGTAGCGCCGGGCGCGCCAGGCGGCCCTGGTACACCCGTCGGCGGTCCTGGCACATCCGTTGGCGGTCCTGGCACACCCGTCGGCGGTCCTGGCACATCCGTTGGCGGTCCTGGCACATCCGTTGGCGGCCCTGGCACATCCGTCGGCGGCCCTGGCACATCCGTTGGCGGCCCTGGCACATCCGTTGGCGGCCCTGGCACATCCGTCGGCGGCCCTGGCACATCCGTTGGCGGCCCTGGCACATCCGTTGGCGGCCCTGGTACATCCGTTGGCGGCCCTGGCACGTCTGTTGGCG